>JAURZP010000498.1 GCA_030653335.1 Methanoregula sp.
CGTACGAAAGATGCTGAAAGTGTGCTGAAAACAGACACGGTTGCTGAAAAACCAGAACCTGCCCGGTCCATTGATGCTCGGGATTACAAGAAACTCGATTCTTCAGAACCAAAGACCGCATGTTATGTCTGCGGGAAGAAAGGTTCCTGGTACATTGAAAAATATACCAACGAGCGCAGAGCCCGGTCAAAGGATCAGCAGGAAGCCCGGCGTGTGTGCCGCTCGTGTTTCAATGATGCGGTGAAGGTGGAGCAGATGGCTTTAGTCCCGTTGCCGGGAATGGTGGTTGTTTCCCGGTGTTCGCGTTTGGCAGTCGATGTGGGGAAGTGCTCGGTTTGCGGGCTGGTGAAGGCTGAGTGGATTGACCGGGAGGCCGGGGTGGTGTTGTGCGAGCATTGTTATGGGAGGGGGGTGAGGGAGATGGGCCGGGAGTCTGGAGTGGTGTAAAAATGAAATGGCGTTCTCCTTTGGGAATTCATTGATGGATGTCTCATATGTCCCATATTTTTTCCAGTCTCTTGGTAATAACGATGGAAGTCTGGCCCCTTATGCCCCATTGAGAAATCGTGAGTACCTCTTTGATGTTACCCTTCACGGGTCGGAAAGAATTTTGTCCGCTATTTGTCCGCAATAGCAGGATCATCGGGATAGTGGTCATTGCAAACAAGCATCTGACCGAATTCCCCGAAGCAGTCCAGGCAGAATTCCTCGAGCGGTATATCGGGAAGAGCGATGTCGACCAGCAGGCCCGGGTAAAAGCCGGCCAGGCAATGATCAACGATATGATTGTTTTTTTAAAGCGCCCTAATACCCCCGGCCCGGCAACGATCGCCCCCTCCGCCATGGCGGGAACCTAAAGGAGCGACCTGCACGATAACATGCAGGTAAGTGCGGATGCCGGGAACATAACGTTTGTGCTCGGCCCGGGGAGGTTCCCGGGGTACCTTTCGCACTGGACGAACAACACCTGGCAACTCTCGTTTTCCAATCCGGATGACCCGAACGGGCTTGTGACATTTAGTACTGGGGCTTCTGGATCGGTTACTGGGATGGCTTGCGATGAGCTGGGCTCGTTTGTGCGGGGATGAGAAAGGGGATATTTTTTTTGTAATGGTGGGGGGTATATTGTTTTTTGATCCTGCGTTATAATGATTCAGGACATGGAATATAGATTGGAGTTGCACATCTTAAGGGAAAAAGAAAAGTCAGGCACGTCCCCTTTTTACATCATAGTGAAATTATGGCCCCCCGGAAAAGGAAAGAAAATTGGGTGTTCTTAGATAACAGACTCAAGATTCTGGCACACAGATGTAATTGCCGAAGTATCCATCCGGCCATAACGCTCCCTAACGGAATCATTTTCAGGAATATCAAGGATAATGCCTCTTAAGAATGGATACTGTGACACAAAAGATCCGAGAGTTTCTAAATCAACATCTCTGCCTCCCGCATTAGGATCGATTAAAGCAAGAATATCTGCACGGTCTTTCACTGCTTTTCCATATTCCCATTCACTATCTATAATTGGGATATTATGCTCAACCCTGTAGGTGCGATCCCATGCAGCTTTAAGTTTTAAGAATACGAGCGTTGCACGATTGGGTATTACCATTGTCACTCTCCCCCGGATTGAAACACTAATTGTATTCTCTGTTAGGATATCGAGCGTGAAGCGGCGATTCGAATGCCCTTGAAATGGGTAATTTGATTCTTTTTTTCGAAATCCAGAATGACAGAACCGTGGGGCGGAATATCCTTAAATACCGTTTTACCTAAAGGGAATTTATTATGATATTTGTAACCTTCATGAGAGTAAAGATGATACATCAAGCTGTTTTTTGTCCGGTTATTCGTAACAATATCAATATCTACTGATCCTAAATATGGGTTGTATGCATCAACTGCCCATCCCCCGAAGAGTATCGTTTTTGGTCTACTAGGATCTTCGGCCCGGTCATGTATCCAAGATCCAATTTTCTGGAGTTCTACAAGAGATGCCTCGATAATCGCAGGGTTTGGATCATAAATTGTCATATTTTTCCACCATCATTTTTGTTAGATCCATGGCGCTATATCCGAGCCCGGCAAGATCAAGCAAGGTTTGTGATGGTGAGGTCACAATGACATTTTCAATTTCCCGACTATTAGCAAAAACATCTCTGTCTGGTATATAGATATTAACACGGATTCCAGTTTTCGGATTTACCTCGAATTGTTCCTTAAAATGAGGGATTTGGTCTTTCTCAAGATACAAATAGACTGCATCCTGCCTTATTGCGTATCCGGTATATAGTCCCCCCGAAGTATAACTGGTAAATGCGAACGATGTTTTCTGCTCTTTTAATAAAAACGAAATTTGTTTTGCAGCACTAAATGCATTAGGAGATTGGATATAGATCTCTTCATTAAATTGTAAATTTTTTATAGGGCGCTCCCATGCAACTACGTTAAGGAGTTTTTTCATGTCAGAAATATGTACATAGTTATAATCTTTTTTTACAACATCCTGACTAATTAGCATCCCAATTACCTTGTGAGCCCAGCCGTACGATACATCCTCTTTAAGGGATAGTTGACGGATAGAGGTATTTTTTTCTTTAAGCAGCCTGGACACAATTCTCCAAGATTTGTCCGTCGTAATCTTCATTCCCGTGGTAGAGTACTCTTCATTTCCCGAAATACTGATATTTAATGGCAGCTTGATTAGTCGTATCTGGAGCTGATTGGCAATTTTTTCCTCACGAGGGTAGAACCACTTCGCGGCGATAATTAGGACGATCGCGTTTTCAGGGTTGATCCTATTATCGTCCGTTCTCCACTTCAGCCAGAGTTCCTTAAGCAATTGCATCCGTGCAATGGTATCTATTGTGACAGCAGATTTTTTTACTTCGATGAAATATAGGATTCCTTGATCTTTTAGAACAATGTCTGGTTGTATTGGTACTTCCATCGAAAACACATCGTACATTGTTTTCATGGAAATCTCTTCCGTTGTTGGGGGTAGATTAAGTTGGTTTATAATGAACGTTGTAATTTCCGGTGGCTGCTTCTTAACATCCATGTTTATCACTATCTAGTGATATGCATATAAAATTATCAGTGATATGAATCACGATCTAATGATATGCATATTAAGTTATCAGTGATAAGTATCGCATTTTGCCATGTGCATATGCAGGTATCGGGGATAGGTATCACCATCTAGTGATATGCATATTAAGTTATCAGTGATAAGTATCGCATTTTGCCATGTGCATATGCAGGTATCGGGTTCAATGCCGGTGTTGCGGCCGGGCAGATGGAGATGCACTGTCATTGTCATGTGATTCCGCAATATGTTGGGGAGCGAGATTCCTCTACATTACGGATTCATTTATGCGTCATTTATGCGTCATTTTTATCAAATATGCGTCATATTTACGTCACGGGATTATTTATGGACGGTGTTTTAAGATGTAATAGATCCCTTTCCGTACTCCCTTCATCTCTAAAATTTTCTTATCGATAAGATCTTTGAGATCCCGCCGAGCCGTCGCTGCTGATATGTCTGCTATCCGCTGATAATCCGCATTGGTAATCTTCCCGTTCTCTTTTGCATAGAGCACTGCGGATATCTGTCGATCCGATAACCCCTCCTTCACGAGAAACAGCGGTATTTCTCGGAAGGGAAAGGTGATCAATCTTCAACGATTCTACGGTCACAACATTCGGGATTTTTCCCGGGTTCCATACCTGAAGTTGTCCGGTAAATATCCGGACCTGTGCATGTGCAACGGACCGATAATTTAAAAATTTCCGTACCCTATGATATTGACCATCCTTACCCGGATCTCCTTCAGATCCAGGTTCTCCAGGGTGAAACGATAATCGGTGAAATATTCCCGGTTGATGGTATAGATGTGTTCACATTTGACGAGACTATCGTGACTTAGTTCCCGATATTTTCCTGCGGATATGTAATGATGCGACTGGATACGCGGCCGCTGGTTCACTGTATCCCATAGTGTTGGCCCAACCGATGTAATTGGTACGCAGACAATTGTTTTATGGCCGGGATTATCCAGTTTTCTCTGGTTCATTACGATAACGATCCGGTGGGGATCCTTTAGCGTATTCGCAGATTTTCCGGTGTGACCGGTGAGATCAAGAAAAAAGACATCGCCTTCCCTAAGGTCCGGGAAGGGCATTCTAGTGTTCACCGCACATTGTCTGGAACTGGAGTGCGATGAGATCGTCCGTGACCCGATCTCCGTCACTTAAGTCCGAACCCGGGTGCTGATCTATTTTTTTTGCATCGGCAACAGCGTCAGCATAATAGATGAACGATTCGAGTTCGTCGTACTCATACTCGTCGAGTTTGAGATTTTTGACCGGTATGATATCGCCGTTTCCCGCATCTTTCCAGAGGCTGAACCTGTGGGTGAGTTCGCTGATCTCCTCGGTCTTGTGGGTCCGGAGCGAATGGATGACCGTATTGAACAACCGGATTTCCTTATCAGAGAATGCTGACAAGTCCGATTTCTGGATGGGGGTATACTGGTAGATGATGCGTTCAGGATCGCAGGGCTCGGTTTTCACGGTGAAATGGGCGTTTGAATTATCCGTAAACGAGAAGCCGATGTCCGGGACCGGCCCGTTCGGGAGCCGGATATAACTGTCTTCGAGTAACGTTTCGCCACGGTTATTGTAGGTGAACAGGTCGACTAAGAAAACAAATTTCATCAGCTTTGTACGGCCGATCCGGGGATAGGTCTCGATTGCATACAACAGGGCATTCAATTGTTTTTCAGTTTTCATAAATAATTACACCAAATATTCCCTGGTCAGCAATTCCGAAAAGGTGTGGGTTTGTTTTCCACACGTTAGTCTACCATAATATATCAAATTTGATATACTTTATGATTGGCATTCCGGCATGACATTTGCCGGAAAGTCTGAAGCCTGCTTCTGTGGTACCCTGCGAAAAAAATGTTATTGGAGATAATTTCCGGCAGGATACAACATCGGGTTCAATGTCGGGGTGGCGCTCTGGATCATTTTTGAGTTGGCGAAAACATACGACGGGTGTTTTTTTTAAAATCGTAGAATCTGACAAATACAGGGAAATGTCGGGATTCTATTTCACCAGGAGCCGGTAATGTGACTAACTCAATTCGCTACACACTGTGTAACCTTTTCATCTGCAGGAATATTTTCCTGATGGGATCTTCTGAGTTACTGTTGTGTTGTAACCACTGAATTTTCCGTGATCCGCTGGAAATTCAGCATTGGTAATTTTCCCGTTCATTTTTGCATAGAGCACTGCGGATATCACATATCTCCGGGACCCGGCAGATCTTTTTTTAGAATTTTTATGGTATCTAATCGAAATTTATTAATATTGAACTACATATGTATACGTCAGTGAGTAAGTCCTTCCCGAAACGGATGATGCTACCCTGAGGTGGATGGGACAAAGTAGGGAAGGGTTCACTAATTCATTTCTGCGGACCTTTGAAATAATCAAACGCCAACGCGACCTTTTCATTGATGATACCGGAGAATGTATCGTCATTCGTCCGGTAATAATAATGCAAGGCTCCTGCGATGAAATCGGCGGCCTGGATACAGGATTCATTCTTTGAATCGGCGTGTTCGATTTCAATGGAGATCGAGGCGAGATCCATTCTCTGGTCTGACGATAAACGATCGATGACCTTTGCACCCCGGTCTTCCATCTCTAAAAAACTCATCAGCGGTGAGTTGTATGTGAGTGAACCCGGTATCGAATTGCCAGTACTGTGAGAGTGCCAGTAGTCTGATAGTGAATACATTTTTTATCCAGGAGAATACATTATGTATTCATGCTCGAAGCGCTCATCCCCTCCCGGACCCGGGTGAAACTCCTCACCCTCTTCCTGCTCAACCCGGAGAGCGAATTCTATGTCCGCGAGATCGTGCGGA
>JAURZP010000500.1 GCA_030653335.1 Methanoregula sp.
TTAGGGAAGAATATTCTCTCTGGAAAGAAATGATCCGGAAATAATGGATTTTTTTATCGTTCGCCTCATTCCGCTCCTATCCGGCGTGCGTCCGGTACCAAGCGTGGTGGCGGCAGGCCGGGGTGCCAGGAATCTATTGAAAATAATTCAAAGCATGGGGTTACCGCTCACTCACCTAAAAGCACCCGTAATCGCACGTCCGGAGCCCCTTTTTCTAAGCACTTAACAACGTCTCCAATCCGGGCACGCTACGGCCTCCGTTCCATTAAAATTCTCAAACAAAGCCCAAATCGGGCTCCGTTTACACTCGGATCACCCCCTGTTCGATCGAAAACTCCTGGATATTTCGCATGAACAGGGGGTCCGGGAGATACTATGTAATTCACGTCGATGTCCGACGTGAAGATAATTCGATTTGACCCCCCAAACAGGCCTTTCTTTCACTTTTCACCTGCTTTAGCCCATCCGGCAAGCGAACGTCAATCCAATTGAGCCCATTTGAGCACTTTTTAGAGCCAGATTTATGCCGAATCCAGCCGAACGGGGCGCACTTTGCAGTTTTCAGAAAATATATATCTCCATTTTTCGCGAATTAAGCACTTTTTGGATGCCGACCCTCTCTTGGAGGGGGGGTCTACGACGAAGAAGTGGGTTAGGCGGAGTGCAGGTCTCCCGCAGTCCCGGGCTGGAATGATCGTGGTCAAAAAAGGGGATTCTTTTCCATTTGACCGTGCTACCTATCCAGCCCCCTTGAGTTTTGCCTCCCAATAGCGTACAATAGCGTTTTACAGCGCCAAGCAAAACGCCCTGTTTGCCTTAAATCGTGCGCAAAATGCTTTCCCTGAAAAAGTGTGTAAAAGTGTACGGTTTTTTTGCACAAGGTTTGGAAATGACCCTCCCGGATAGACAGTCCGGGCTCGCAAAGGGGCCGGATTGGGGGGGAATAATGCAGCTATCCGGGAGGGGTGTCTCCGATGGTGCAGAGGGGATGGAAGTAAATCCCCCATTTTTTAACACCATTCAACAACCAAATATGCGTCACCCAAGGGGTCATCCCCATGCTAAAGTTTTCAAAATGATGTAAGGGGCTGACCCACACTCATTCATCTTCCAAACAGGGAACCCAGCTCGACTTTCTGCCAGTCCTTGTCCATGGTCTTCATCCAGAGCGTCTTTGACTTTGGCATGAAAACAACCTGGTGGTTGCTGGAGTACTTGTTGCCAAAGAGCTCCGAATGACAGAACTTTGCCCCGCCATTCTCCAGGCACACATCACGGATCTGCATCATCTTCTGTGCATCGATCGATCCCTTTGCTTCACCGGCCTGCCGGAGGAGGTTGTTATAGCGGGAGAGCGAGTGTTCAGGAGGTGCAGAAAGGTTCCAGGCCGGGTCAACGAAATGGTTTGCCGCGGCTATAACCCCTTCACCACCCCTTTGCCTCGTTTTGTTGGTCATCTTTTCGTACACTGACGCCCCGTCCGGTCCTGCGACATCCACGATCCATGCTACATCCGTGTTGGCTCCGCGGATGCCGGCGTCAAGTCCTTTTAAGTCCGAGTAGTCGAGCATGAACCGGAAGTATTCTGTGATGAATTCCGGGCGCGTTTCCGGGGCGGCATCGTTAAGGCCTGAGTTGTCGTCAGCGATGAACAACCCTTTGCTGTTCATGAATGTCTCAGGCCGCATTCCCGCGGGGCTCCAGGTTGCGATGCTGTTACTCCCGTCAGTGGGCCGGTACACGGCAAGGACGTACCATTTGGTGTACGGCGTTACGCTGTCGTCCAGATCCCAATTGCGGGAGACAATAACGGATCCGTCCGTTGTGTAGTTGCCCCATGTTGCAAGGTACGAGCAGGATGCCGGTACGGGGGGCGTCGCCATGAGCTGGAAGATTGCCCCATAGTAGAGAACGGCGATATCATCGGGTGTCAGACCAGAGGTCTCCGACATGCCCAAAAAAATCTCCTTTATACGCTGCGGATAGAAAGCCGGTATGTCCCGTCCGCTTTCCCGCACCTGTTGCTGCGTATATCCCCGCTTGATTAGGGTGTCGAGAAGGAACGCGTACTCCTCGTTCAGCTCGGTCTTCATCAGGCCGCCATACTGGCGACCCATCTGCCGGTAGGAGCCGGAAAGGACAATGACCGGGTAATCGCCTGCAGCGAACCGCTGCCCGCCTTCGAACGAGGCAACGGGCTTAACGCCCGTGACAGCCGGTTGGGAGAAGGACAAACCCTGGGGCAGGGTGAGTGCAGCAGCGGTACCGGTAATCATGCAGAGCAAAATAAGCACAGC
>JAURZP010000122.1 GCA_030653335.1 Methanoregula sp.
GAAACTAACACGCGGCCACGAACAGGAATATACAGCGGTCATCAACGGGGCTAATCCATATTTACGGATTACCGTATCTGGTGACCGATGCTTGTATATTTGTCCGTAGAAAGGGGATGCAATGGATAATTGCATCGCTTATACCAGTGTGCACCGGCATTCCTGTCTCGCGAAAGAAGATCCTGACAATGGCGCATCCACCTGCTGCTTTTAATTGCAGCAGAGGGAACGGGCTCGTTGCACGAACGTCGACCCATGCGTCCTGATCAGACCCACTCTGTCAGCCTGTTGTGACGAATCACAACTCCTTCTCGGCATACCTCCCTTATTAAGGCGAGGGGCACCAATCGAGGATCACCCACGGCACAACTGTTATTCTTTGTGTCCTGAGATACGGTTCCGCCGTTTCCAGAGATCAAATGCTGCCTTTCTTACGATTGGCAGACTGATTCTGAATAGGATAACCTCATATCGGCTTCCATAATTATTGTAGAAAAGAAGATATAAATATATGCCAACGATACGACAGGATTTTCTCCGACAGACAGGAACAACCATGAGCGTCGGCAAACTTTTGTAATAGGAAATTTTTTTTTATCCGAAATAGAGTTCTCCCTGATCCGTGATGTATACAATAATATCTTCGCATATGCACCTGGCCTTGCAGCATTGGGGGCGCGCTTCCCGGATACGGTTGATTAAAGAGATGGTATCGTATTTTACCTTGACATTAATTTTTTCCGCTTCACTGAATATGATGGCTGGAACCTCGAAGAGATCGGTTCCGGAAGGGATGGTGCAGAGATGGGTGGCATCGAGCGTATATAAGAACTCGAGCGTCTCTTTTGCACGGCGGATGTTTTCCATGGCGCTCTTTTCGATCGTGCAGACATTCGCTTTGGATGTGGAGATGATATCAGCGATCTGCTGCTGGGTCAGTCCCTGTTTCCGGTACCTGAGAATTTCCATCTGACGATCAGTAAGCAGCCCGTCTTTCATAGAAATTAATTTTCCTGCCGGACTTAAACACTTTTCGTTAACTTCTGATAAATGAACGATGAGATCAATGAAAGATACGGACGGGGATTTATTAGTATATTATCGCGCCGGCAAAGAAAATACTGTTTTCGGGGATTTCTGACGTTGAATGACATTTCAAAATGTTTATATGAATACTAAGTCATAATATCGTGTTATAACAAATCGAGGTGAAAATAGATGGTTGTTAAAGTAGGAGTTGCCAAACTCGGCAACATCGCAAGTGGTGTAATGGCAGAACTGCTTCTCGATGAGAGAGCAGACCGTGAAGACATGCAGACATTCATGGCAACCAGCGGCACAAAACTTGAGCCGGCTGATGTTGACCGTGTAGTTTCCAACCTGAAGGCATACAAGCCGGACTTCGCTATTGTAGTCTCCCCCAACGGGGTTCTGCCCGGCCCGACCGGTGCCCGCGAACAGCTCGCTGCCGCAGGTATTCCGGTAATCATCATCACTGATGATGTGACCACAAAGAAGGAATGGGAAAGCGTAAAGGCCAGCAATTTCGGCTACATCATCATGAAGGCAGACTCCATGATCGGTGCACGCCGCGAGTTCCTTGACCCTGTTGAGATGGCTGACTTCAACGGAAACCTTGTCAAAGTGCTGGCAATTACCGGTGCATTCCGCAAACTCCAGCTCGCTGTTGATCTGGTCATCGACCAGGTGAAGGCAGGAAAGAAGGGCGCAGAACTTGTGCTCCCCAAGATCATCATGACCACTGACAGGGCTGTTGAGGGTGAGTTCACCAACAACTATGCACTGGCAAAGGCACGCGCAGCCCACGAGATCGCAATGGCGGTTGCCGGACAGAATGTCAAGGGCTGCTTCATGACCAAGGAATGGGAGAAATACATCCCGATCGTTGCAAGCGCTCACGAAATGCTGAAAGTTGCAGCAATGCTCTGTGACGAAGCCCGCGAGATCGAAAAGGCAAACGACTCCGTTCTCAGAAAGCCCCACAAGAAAGACGGCGTGCTCGTCTCCAAGAACAAACTCGTAGCAAAATTCGAGTAAATTTTTTACTTTCTCTCTTTTTTGTAGAATTTTCCCAAATCTTCGGGAAGCGTCATGATTACCGGTTCGAGATGGAGCCGCTCCATGAATGCGGAATCGCTTGTGGATGAAGGGTTAGGGTTGATTCGTGAGATCATGGAACAGAACGCCCGGAATCCATTATCATTGCCGCACTTATCAAAAAACATGGACATGTTGAACGCATGGGTTCCCAGTTCCCGGTATAATGCGATGATCTCAATTATGCCCAGTGCCACGAGATCAACGTGGTTTTCCATCTCATCCAGCGTTGAGATGGGCAATATACCCCGCACCTCACGCTCACCAACCGGTACCGCATGGGCAGACCAGAGGATTTCATCCCCGAACAGGTACCTGTCAGAGATGCGTTCCTGTTCTCTTACCACATCCCAGTAGTTCGTGCCCTGTTTTTTGCGGTACTGCTCACTTGCAGAAATATAAATTTCAACAATACGGGACGGATGAGAATCTGACAGCCCCTGCATATGGGGATGCACCAGACTTGCACCAGCAGATGGCAGGAAGTTCCAGTTGATGCTGGGATAGCCATCAACCTGCTGTAGTGCCTCAATCTGCGAGAGAAGTGCATCCACTACCTGTTGCCGGCTGAAGGAGACGACCGCATGCTCCCGGGTCATAACGGTTACCACATGGCCTTCACCGAAAGGAAACAGGTTGGGAAACGTGACACTTTCGCCGCGGATGATCCGGTTGCCATCGGGAAATGTGGGGGTAACGGTCATCACTGCATCGCGGCAAAACGGGCAATCATCGGCATTTGAGGGGAGAGATAATGACTGATCTATTTTCCTTTTTAACCGGTCGGGACTGATCCTGCACCTGAGCCCGGTGTGGTGCTCCTCGCGATATTGTAGTGTGCCCCTGCTGGTGACAACTTCCCTGATAGAAAACATGTCTGTTAAGGATTATATTTCCGGCAGGATCTGATAGTCGTTTGCACTTGGATCTGTTGACCGTAGAATTTTTTTTGGTTTGCGGTACGATCCTGATGCGGGATTATTCTTTTTGTTTTGAAGTATCCAAGTAGGATCCCTGTCAATGAGAGAGACAGGGGGTGAATGAAGAACCTCATGATCTAAGAGGGATCCTCCACAAAAATAGTCCATACAGGCCCGGGCTACGCGCAGGTGAGAAGTGATCACAAGAGCCCGGTTCTCCATTGGGTTATTCGCTCAAGGGAGATACCGGAAAAGGGAGAAAAAATGATTGATAATATCTGCCGGGGATTTCTACCCATTTCAAGGGGGTATCCCTGACAGGTATTGTTCCGCGCTTATACAACGTATTTGCCGAGGAGGCGGATGGAGTTGGTCATGTCTGGACCAAGGGGTGAGCCGAAGATGATCTGGGTGACACCGGCCTTGGTTAAGTCTTCACATTTCTGCTTGACCATCGATGGGGTTCCTGCAATGGTGAAGGCATCGATCTCTTTGTCGCCAACGAGTTCTCCAACCGTCTTGAAGTCGAACTTTCCGAGTGCTGCCTTGATCTTTGCAACATTTCCAAGGTCGAGTCCGTGGCGGGTGAGCAGAGGTTCAGGAGAGCCGGCTGCAATGAATGCGGCAACGATCTTTGCTGCATTGCGGGCCTTCTTCTCGCTCTGGTCGATTGACATTGCGGTGTATGCACCGATATCAAAGTTCTTCTTGCCGACTTTGTCCGCTGCTGCCTTGATGATCGGGATTGCAATGGCAAAGTCCTTGGGGTTGGAAGCGTTGATCAATGCACCGTCGCCAATTCTTCCTGCGAGCTCAAGAACCTTGGGGCCCTGTGCACCGATGTACATCGGGATACCCTTCTTTCCGGGCAGGTTGACACCGGTCAGCTTTGCACCGTCATAGTCGAAGAACTGCATTCCTGACTTCTTGACTTCTTCACCGGCGCAGAGCTTGCGGATCTGGACTACGGCTTCTTCCAGGCGTCCGACTGGTTTATCAGGGCTGATTGCCAGCTTCGGGAGCGTGGAGAGGTCACCGGGACCGATACCGAGGACTGCACGTCCATCGGAGATCTCATTCAGTGTGCAGGCAAAAGATGCCATTGCAGCGGGCGTGTCGGTAAACGCATTCATGATACCCGGACCCATCTTAAGGGACGTGGTCGCCTGCGCGATTGCCGCGAGGGTGGGGTAGCAGTGACGGTTGTTGTAGTGGTTAGTGATCCATGCGAAATCTATGTCTTTGGATTCTGCAAGTTTACAGAAGTTGACAACTTGCTTTACATTGACATTTCCTGGTACAAATTCAATTCCATATGTCAAGGTTTGTTCACCTCATGGAGTATTACCGTACACACAGTTAAATAAATTATGATTTTATGTTGCACTATTTGGAAGGCTCAAAGAAAAAAAACCCATCCTGACGTTTTTTCAATAAAAAAACCTGAAACCTGAGCGAGAGCGGAGGTGAACGCAGGAAGATCCGACCATTTGATCGGCAAAGACGTCTTTTTTTTTTGATTTTGAGGGGGTTTGGATCCGGCTTTACGAAAAAA
>JAURZP010000503.1 GCA_030653335.1 Methanoregula sp.
CAGTGACCGTTACTTCGAGTAGTTTCGATGCCCCTTCCCCATCAGCGGCAATCTGCATTGCAAGGGAGCGGCAGCACTCCTCGAGTGCGGCAGAGAACTCTTTTGTATTCACTTTGCCGGCTGCGCCGGTTGCTGTGCAGAGCGCAATGTCATTGGTACTCATGTCGCCATCGACAACTACGCGATTGAATGTCCTCTTTGTGGCCAGCTTCAGGGCATCGGAAAGGGGTTTTGCACCGATCTCGGCATCGGTGTAAAGGAATGCAAGCATCGTACCCATATTGGGGGCGATCATGCCGCTCCCTTTCGTTATACCGCCAATGCAGAACGACTCTTTCTCCACCAGTGCATGCTTCGGGTAGAGATCGGTTGTCATGATCGCCTGTGCGGTGAGGGTTTCTGCCTCCACCGTGCAATCGAGTTTTGGCCCAATCGCTTTGCACTGGCGCTCAATGAGCGGAAGATCGAGATACCGCCCGATTACGCCAGTGCTTGCAATCCCGACCTGCTTCGCATCGACCTTGAGTGCAGCCCCGGCAAACCCGGTCATCGCAACCGCATCTTCATACCCGCGTTTACCGGTATAGGCATTGGCACAGCCGCTGTTTGCGATCACCGCTTCCATTGTGCCTTTCTTTATCTGTTTGCGCATGAGTTCAATCGGTGCTGCCTTGACAAGGTTCTCGGTAAATACCCCGGCGGCAGTACCGCTTGCACGGATAAGGGCAAGACCAAACTTTCCCTCTTTCATGCCATACGCAGTTACACCTTTGACAGCACAGATACTACGGAGTGACATTTACTCCCCCGTCCTTTCATTATCGGAATGCAATGAGCCGATTGCATTGATGATATCAGCCCGGGTTAGGATCCCAACCAGTTTTTTCCCCTGCATCACCGGAAGCCGGGTGATGCCTTCTTTTAACATTAAAGATGCTGCTGCCCCAACTTCCACATCCTCAGTTGTGGTAAAAACATGGCGCGTCATCACCTTCTTTGCCGGCATATCACCAATGTTTCGCAGGGCGTGTTTTGTCTTTTCCCAGTTCACATACTCGCGGATCGGAATCTCGATGATCTCAAAGGGCGAGGGAAGCCAGAGATCATCAGAGATCCGTTCTGATTCAAGGAGCGAGATGAGATCCGACTCGGTGAGCATCCCGACAATTTCCCCGCCTTCCATCACCGGAAGGCC
>JAURZP010000508.1 GCA_030653335.1 Methanoregula sp.
CTCGGTTTTCTCAATAAATTTCTGGCCCTGCCGACACCGCGTGAAGATATATTATTTGGTAAAATCCTCTTTATCACAATTCGGGGAGTCATCCAGTCTACTATCATTCTATTTGTGGCAATACTGATTGGCGCAACCATACTCTCGCCCACCCAGTACGGGATGATCTACCTGATCCTGATCCTCTTTGGCATTGTCTTGTCCGGGCTAGCCACAACGCTCGCCTTGTATCTCGGGGACCACGATTCATATGCTGCGGTTAACACGATGATTACGATGCCCCTTTTTTTCACATCGAGTGCCCTGATGCCATACGATGTGATGCCGCCGTGGCTACGGGTGATCGCGTCGGTCAATCCTTTAAGTTTTGCCATCGATGCGATCCGTTCGGCAGGTACCGGAGAAGTGCCGCTCGTACAGATCGTTCTGCTCGCTGTACTCGGCATTGCCGTAATCGCGATATGTATGCAGGTCTTTAGGAAAATGACCGTTTGAATTCAAGGTGTTATTATGAAGTTTTACAAACAACCCATCACACTCATCCTGATTGCACTGGTGCTCATCGTAGTAGCATGTGCCGGCTGCACCAGTACCACCGACAAGAACAGCGCAGGAACTACGGTCGCAGTGACCAGTTCCACGACAACACCGGTCTCTACTACGACTCTGGTAACCCCAAAGTCATCCACCTGCTCACCGGTCACGGTCATCCAGACTGAAGGAAAAGAGATTACTCTCCCCTGCATGCCAAAGCGCATTATCGTTACCAACTCTGATGCCGCAGAGATGCTCATTGCACTAGGTGCTGCTGATACGATTGTCGGCATCACCGAATCTTCAAAGAATGTTTCGTACATCATGGACAGGATCCCACAGGCGCAGAGTATTGGTGACTGGCAGACACCAAACATCGAGCGGATGCTATCTTTAAAGCCGGATGCCGTGATCTCGTACGCGAGCTCGAAACCTAAGAATATCGACCAGATCAAAGCGGCAAATATCACCATCGTCTACCTTGACTGCTACCGGCTCCCGAAGCTTGCTTCTGATGCGCGGGCTGTGGGATTGCTGACCGGACATGAACAGAAGGCAGAAGAGTTCGCCCGGTCTGTAGAGAACACTACGGCGACTGTCATGAAGCGGGTTGCAACAGTGCCGAATGAAAAACTCTCTACGGTCTACTTCGAAGGGTACACCGACTTTACTGCCGCAGGAACCGGGTCGGGATCTGATGAGATTTTGATGATGGCTGGAGCAAAAAACATTGCTTCAGGTTTGTCATCTTCGTCACCAAAGGTCAGCGCTGAATGGGTGGTTGCACAGAAACCTGCCTACATCATGAAAGTGATCTCATCAAAAGAGACCCGTCCATTCCCTGACATTGCCCGTCATATGGCAAACCGCACTGGCTGGAATACGATCCCCGCTGCACAGCAGGACCGCGTATTCCTGTTCTCGAACAGTATAGAATACGGGCCCAAATCTTTTATCGGGCTTGCCTACACAGCAAAGATCCTGCATCCTGACCTGTTTGGGGATGTTGATCCGGGAAAAATGCTGGATGATTACGCATTAAAGTATGTTTCCGGGACGAATGTCACCCAGGCGGTGTTCCCGGAACCTGTATAATTTTCCCTTTTGGCAATCTGTCTGGATGAGAAAATCACCGAAGCACACATATATAGAAATACAATATCATATCTTCTTGTATTTCTCAATAAAATCCTTTTTCATGTATGATAATCGAGTATTATGAATACCTAAAAAGCCATCTTCCCAAAATGTGGTGCATTCTGGTGTTCGTGGTATCCATTTATCGTACCAGCAGCATTACAGATCTTACCAAGTATTACGCGAGCCCGGCATTTTTCAAAACATTAAAAAACAATCGGCAATCATATACTCATCAAGGATATTGCTATGGACGACGATCTCTCTCGAATTGGAATCTCACTTCCAAAGAACCTGCTCGACAAGTTTGATGAAATCCTGAACTTCCGCGGCTACTCCTCCAGATCAGAAGGTATCCGCGATGCGATCCGCACATACATTACCTATTACAAGTGGATGTCGGATGTCAAGGGTGAGCGGGAAGGGGTCATCACCATGGTCTACGATCACGAGCAGCGCAACCTTCTCCAGGCCATCACTGAAATCGAACACGAGTACCATGATATCATCAAAGCCTCGCTCCACTCCCATGTGACCCACGAACGGTGCCTCGAAGTGATCCTTGTTCACGGCGACGGTGCGCAGCTCAAGGCGCTCGCGGAGAAACTGATGGCCCACAAGGGTGTCGAGTCAGTGAAGCTGACGACGATTTCGATTGAAGAATAAGGGTATCTCAACTATTATCTGAAGAACCCATCTTTTCTTTAACAAAAAGCACTTTTTTCCTGCATTTTTTACCGCTTCCTGATTCTTCGCATATTCTTGGAATATCACCCACACTGATGACATTTATGTGTGGGGGGATATTTCCTACTCTCAATGGTTCATTGACATCAGTTCTCTGCCATCGTTTCCAACAATATTTTGGCAAAATGGCTGTATATCCGCTGAATTTTGGGGAGGGATCCGATCCGGGCGTTTTGCGGGGTTATCCGGATTGGCCGGATAGGAAAAAAAGAATAATACGGGCGTTTTTGATTGTATCTCTGAAGGCGTGGTCACGATAGTAATGGATGATTGAGATCCAGGAATGAGTATCGTATTGTTCTTATGGAGTCTTTTTAAGGTATGCGTAAAGGGCATCGTACACGGGAAACTGCCGTGCCATATTGTCATGATCGTCAGTAACAATGAGATGGAACCCATCTGCAATTGCCCTCAGCCCGGCAGATTCGGCCGTGATGTGGATATCTTTTGGAATATCGGCACCATGAACAATTTTTGCGAGACGTAAAACTGCCGGATCGTTGATTCCATAGTGCTCGACAAGGACTTCAAACGAACATTTACCCCCGGTATGGCCAAACATTGCACCATCGGCATCAAAAGATTGTGCTTTCTCTTTCCCTGCAATATTAAGAATCTGATCCGGGTCCACAAAAAGAAATTCAGCATTATTATCAATAAACCTTTGAATCAGCCATGGGCATGCAATCCGATCCACCCTGGCACCTTTGCGTGTCACCCATTTCATCCTAATCCTTCTCCATCTCTTATATACCGGACATCGTTTTCACCATCAGTTCAATGCCGGAATAGTTGGCATATGGTTGATTGTTGGTAGAAGAAGGATTAGCCAATCTCACGGCGTTCCTTCGGATCCCACCATACAACCGCAGACTGGTAATTCCGTTCATGGAGGCCACTGATGCTGTCAGCAAGAAGTGCTGAGCGTATTGTCTCTTCAACTTTTGGCGTGAACTCTGTATAGAGTGAGTAGAAAACCCGGTACATCTTCATCAGTTTTTCAAAGGTCCGGAGGCTCTGGGAATTGATAATCCTGACCTGAGGAATCCTGCCGCTCTGATAGAGAAGATTATAAGCTAACGGATAACCCGGATACGATGGGTAAGGATTGTCTCCCATGATTGTGTGCCAGAGGGTTTTTTCAAATGCCTGTCCACCCCCTACACTCTCAACGACACAACAGTGCCCCCGTGTTGCCTCCTCCATACGGGTGATCTGCTGCATTATGTCGCGGAACATCCAGATAACAGTTGAAGTAATGACAAGATCGTAAGTCCCACGAATTCCATTGATATCCACATCCTGCCAGATCTTCGGGATGATGTTATAGTTCTCAACCCCAGCCTCCTTCGCATTGCGGTGAATCACGTGTATCATACCATCGGCGGGTTCAACTGCTGTCATATGCTTTACCCGCTTTGAAAACGGTATGACAAATGTCCCCGGGCCGGACCCCACTTCAAGCACTTGCGATCCACTGCCGATAATGCCGTGGCCGGCGAGGGCTGCAAAGACCTTCTCTCCGTATTCATAGTTGTTGGTTCTCCTGGACTCCGAGTAGTCTTCCGCACGTTCTGTCCAGTGATCGATACTGTAGTCCCGGAGCATTACCTGTAACCGGTCATCGTAGATCGTTTCCCAGTTCTGAACCCAGTCTATCGTTCCGGCGCCCATCATTCCACCTTCCACCAGAGAACGCCCATCCTTCCGGGAATCCGGTAAATTCCATCTGATGTGTGATGTGCGATATACTCGCCCCAAATAGAAAAATTTTGATCACTACCCCTATTTTTCCCTCCACCCGATTCTTCCAAATCAAAACCCATTTTTAAAAATCTCGATTTTGCAGCCCAGAAAAGAATAAATAGTATAGTGAC
>JAURZP010000124.1 GCA_030653335.1 Methanoregula sp.
GCTTTTAAAAGCCCGATAGCCTCTTTTCCCCCCATCCCGTCAGGAACAGAAAGATCGAGGATGACCAGATCAAAGGGAACTCCGGCGGCCTTCTCTTTTTTATAAAGTTCGATTGCTGCTGAACCTTCTCTTGCAAACATCACACCATAGCCAAGGAACTTAAGAACCTCTAAAGTGACATCAAGGATGATCTGCTCATCATCCATCATAAGCACTTTTCCCTTGCTGGTCATAAAAAAAACCTGAAAATGTTATTTAATTATTTATTGCCGTCCTCTTATTATAATTAGTCCCGCCGGAAACGACGGATATTCATTTCTTAAGTGCCCGTAGTCGTGCAGCCTCATTCTTGTCCTCTACCCTTAAGAGAAATGTGCCATGACAGGGTTTGGTGAAGGGAAAGATAACAAAGTCACCATCGAGCGCGATGGCAATCGGGGGAAGTCCTATCACATGGGTATCAAAGACTTTGAACCCGGGTAAGACATCCCGGAACTCGGCATAGGTTTTTTTGATATAATCGCGGGACTCTTTAAAAGTCGCATCCCGAAGCACGATCTCGTAATTCATTGATTCTACGCAACCCATGGTGCCACCTCGTCAAGCGCTTTTTTTAACGGCAGGGGATTATGCACAGCTTTTGCCGCAATGGTTGTGCAGGGAAAATCGATCTGTTTTTGCAGATCCTCATAATGCTCACCGTAGATAATAGTGTAAACCTTCGCTTTTGAGATCGCACTCATCGTCCCGGCATACGTGACCCCGGCATCGTTATGAATAAAGACAAAACAGCAGTCAAAGTCCCGCTTCTTCTCGGTGATCTGGACAACTGCCCGGTCAAGATCCATGACTTCGCCAAGGTAATGCCGTTCAGGATCTGCAACCACGAGAAGCGTGTTTGCTGCCTTGTTGCCGGCAACGGTGGGCACGATGCCCGCTTTTTTTAGACGATTAATCAGGTACAGTGCAATACTTGTCTGTACCGGCACCTGCGGGCAACCAAGCACGAGGAGTGCTGTTGCCGGTTGTGTTGTTGGTTCCCCTGTCACGCTTTTACCCATCCCTTCTGATTGGTACAGCTTCATTATTCACTACAGGGAATAACCTTGTGCATCCCGCCATTGGAAATGGAAGATTTCTGTTTCAGACCTCATCGTTTGTCCCGGCATGCACCCACGAAAGGTACGGGGCATACCCGGCAACAATTGGCACTGCGATGATCTCAGGCACCTCGTAACTGTGCAAACTCTTAATCGCAGCAATCGTTGCCTCAGCCATAGATTTTTTAGTCTTTGCAATGAGCAGGTGCTCTGACTCCGAGCAGAACTCGCCCTTCCACTGGTAGTAAGAGTGCACAGGAACCACATTGACACAGGCAACAAGCCTGCGTTCTACAAGTGCACGGGCCATGGCTTCTGATTCGATAGCAGGTATTGTGCAGAAGATTACCACAATCTCAGGTGTAGTTTCCATATTTTCCTCTTTAAAATGTCTGCTGGTCGAGTATATCCCATTTCACATAACTTTCCCGGACAAACAGCCATGCCGGCAGGAAGAGCAGCACTGATACAAGAGCGTAATTCGGGTTGATAAACGAAAGTGCGATGAGCACGATCAGCGCAATCCCCAGCACAAACAGGTAGATGACGAGAACCTTCGCATCATAGACCAGCACGCTGGGAGAAAGTCCGGTTTGCCAGACGGTTACCGCAAGCGAGAAGAATGAGATCGAAAGGCAAAGCACGAGCGCAGGAATGAGGTATGTAACCCCGTTCGAGAGCAGGCTGACAACAAAGATCAGGGCAACCGGAATCAGCTGGAGCACGGTAAAACTGCACATCTTGCTGGTCAGGAGTGCCCGGACACTGACCGGCAGGCAGGTGTACGAATTGTACGAATCAAATGCCGTAATCCAGGTGTACATGGTCGAGGCAATAACTCCGGTTAAGATGGCAAAGAGTAAAAGGACACCGCCCGGTGGGAGCAACCGGGTGAGCACTGAGAGCAGGAACCAGAGCAGCCCGAGCGGTATGAGAAATGAGAAGATCGTCTGTCCGATGAAACTGCCGCTCCGGCTCAGATCAATGAGATCCTTGGCTGCAAGAGGGGGATAGGGAAAAAATGATAATCGTTGTGCAAGCGGGCCAAGCGCGCTGCTGTAGCGCCGTGTAGTATCCGTGTATTCCGAGGTGAAGAGGAGGACTGCGATTACAGACAGGCACAGGATCACAGCGCAGGTGAAAGCGAGCGTAATCCATGAGAAGGAGTAAAACAGCCTGAGCGGAGGAAAGAACAGGGCAATATTGATATTGGCAAACAGGTAGAGTCCGGCTCCG
>JAURZP010000514.1 GCA_030653335.1 Methanoregula sp.
ATTTATTGGCATTTTTTATCTTTTTATCAACATTGAGTTCGCCATCAGGATCGTAACCGCAGTCCTTGCCGGCTTCGTTGGAATCATCAGTTTTGTCCGGCACTCCGTCTATTACGAGTCCGACCAGATCCGGATGGGATGGCGGCAGGAGCACAAGGAGTTCCAGCTTGAGGTCGGGTATGCAAACCTTGCCATAGGCATCTGGGGCCTGGTTGCGGCAGTGTTCAACTGGGGACTTGTCTGCGGGGTGGTGCTGGCCATTTATGCAACCTACCTCTTCTGCACGCTCCTCCTCCACATCTCCGAGTCCCATGCATGGGAGGAACTCCACAAAGCGGCACATCGTTCACGGGCGATCAAGAGCGTGGTCTCGACCGGGTTCTTTGTCATTGTCCTGGCCGGGTTTGCGTTCATTGCCTTTGCACATGCGGGTGTGTTGCCGTTTATCCACCTGTAATGGGAACCCACTCTTTTTTGAGATAAAAAATCGCATCAGGGAAACGTTCCATGAAGATCACGCGACTTTACACCGGCCGGGACACCCACTCTTATTTTGAAGATATCGAAGATACCTTTCAATGCGAAAGGGCCGCTTGGGCTTTTCTCTGAACCTATCGGTGCAAAGGCGGTTTTTTCCGGGAGATCCCGCCTGGCTACATGTATCCGTGGCATACGGGGTGTGCCGGGATTAAGTGGTGACACTCGACGGGCAGGCCGGGAACGAAGCGGGCAGTGCCGAGAAACGCAGGTTTGAAGAGAACTTCTACCTGCAGAGGATGTAAACGGCAAAGGACACCAGATTCGGACCTTTGGCAGTAAACCCTGGCGGCAGTGCTTTGTGACGCTGCCCTGATCAGTATTGGGTGCTGCGCAACCCGTTTTTAAAAACGGCTGGATATGAATAATTACAGAAAGTTACTGTGGGGCTTATCCCTTGTGGGTAAGCAAACGAAGATCTGATCAGCCGACTGGTGCTTTCTGGAGCAGGAGACGACCACTCGATGTGAGCCGGAGTACAATTTCACTGCTGGATTTTCCACCGTCGAGATATCGCTTGGACAGTAAGATACGAACGCTTGATCTGATACTGCTCTCACCATGATTGGAGAGCAGCTGCTGAACTACATGGGTTATGTGGCAACCCTGTTTATCGCCGACTGCCTGAAGAATGTGGATATGGATGGGATCAGGCACAAAGACTTGCGGGGCTTCAAAGGATATAGCTTCCATAATTCAACCTCGTGATATGAATAACAGATTACAAAATACCATTGCCTGGAAAGGATTGTTCAAAGACACCGTAGCATCCTTGTATGTTTTTTTGCATCGCCGTTTGGCAGGTATTCTGTGAACGAGTCACCACATATGTATTGGATGTATGACATGAAGTAACCATGTATAAAAAAACACTGGGAAAAAATTCATGAAATTCTGCGTGTCGATCTTTTATGAGCGGATTTTTTTTAACCCGCTCCGATTCTTCATTCAATGGATTTATCACCAAAGCGGATCGAGATAGAAAGCATGACAAAAAAAGAGCATGTGATGAAAGTAGTAGACGAATCTTCAGGACTTATGGAATGCCTTGTCTGCGGGGCGAAACACAATGCGGTGATGAAACCCGGTGCTGACGGGAAGTACCTGCCAGAAAACTGGGAGTGCGTCAATAAGTGCAGATTGATCCATCATGATGAAAAACCATCCAAAAAAAATTAACTCTCTATTTTATCTGCCTTTAAAGTCCGGGGAAATGAAATGCCGATCCACTTTTAAGGACATTTCCGAGGCACCTAAAGGTGCCAATACGGCCTGGTGTTGCCTGAACAAAGATCTTTTTTCCAGATAAACGGTTCCTGGTTCCAGAGTGGGAAAAATACACAAACGATTAAAACCTGATACGCTACCATTCAGGTACAAACAATCCCGGACGGGTGGTTAAATGAGAAAAGGAATAAATCGCCTCTTTGTGATGTGGAAGCCGAACCGTAAATGGCTGCTGCTCTCCATACTATTGACGATCGGTGGCGCGATCGGCACGCTGGCAATTCCGGCGCTCTCGCAAACGTTGATCGACCAGGGCATCAGTGGCAATAATCTCTCGATGGTCATCCATTATGGGGGTTACATGCTGGTCTTTACCCTTGCTGCCGCTGCATGTCAGGTTGCCAACACTTTCATTGCAGTCAAGTTCTCTGAGAGGACCGCCCATTACCTCAGGATACAGGCATACAACCGGATCCAGACCCTCTCGTTTGGCAACATCGACCGGATGCGTCTCTCAGACCTTCTCGTCCGGCTGACAAATGACGTCCAGAACATCAAGATCGCCATCCAGCAGGGCATCTTAAACCTCCCGCTCGTTCCCATTATGCTCATCATCACCATCCTGCTGATCGCAATACGATCCCCGTCCCTGCTCTGGCTCATGGTCGCACTGCTGATCATCTTCTCCGCACTGCTTGGCATCTATCTCTGGCTTGTACTGCCGGTCTTTGCTGTGCGGCAGCAGAAGTACGATGCAATGAGCGACACCCTGCAGGAGAACATGGCAGGAATCCGTGTAGTCAAGGCATTCGTGCGCCAGAAGTACGAAAACCAACGCTTCTCTTCTGTTGCTGGCAATGTAAAGGCGGCATCTTTACGCGCCCAGTCCTATATCGCAGTCCTGATTCCAACAATGATCTTAACCGTCAATATCGCCCTTGCCGCTATTTTCTATATAGGCGGAATATCGGTGCTCGAAGGAACGGGTTTTTCCACAGGAGAAGTGATTGCAGCAGTCCAGTACATGTTCCTCCTCATCATGCCATTTATGATCCTTGGGACGGTGCTTCCGGCCATCTCTGCTGCACGCCCGTCGTTAAACCGGATCCTTGAGCTGCTCGATACGGTTGCAGATGTACAGGACAGCGATCATACGGTTGCCGTTGATCTGAAATCTGTGAAAGGCCGGCTGGTCTTTGACCATGTCAGCTTTGGGTATATTGCGCCTGATGGAAAACCCGGCCCGCTCGTCTTGCAGGATATCAGTTTTTCAACAGAACCCGGAGAGACGATCGGTTTCTTAGGCCCCACAGGTTCCGGAAAATCAACGCTCGTTCACCTTATCCCACGGTTTTATGATGTCACTTCAGGAAAGATTACCATCGACGGCACCGATGTAAAGGAGATCCCGCAGAATACATTGAGGGGAATTGTCGGCATCTGCCTCCAGCAGCCCAACCTCTTCTCCGGCACGATTCGTGATAATCTCCTGTTTGCCACAGAAAACCGGTCAGAAGAAAATATTATCGCAGCAGCCACAGACGCGGATGCTGACGGGTTTATCCGGAACATTCCCCAGCAGTACGACGAATCTGTGGCACGGCACGGTGCAAACTTCTCCGGGGGGCAGCGTCAGCGCCTTGCGATCGCAAGAACTCTTGCAGCAGACCCGAAGATCCTGATTCTCGATGACAGCACGAGTGCCTGCGATGTGGCAACCGAAGCCCGGATCCAGGACGCGATCAACCATAGGTTTGACAGGGTCACAAAGCTGCTGATCGCACAACGGATCAGCACGGTGATCTCGGCTGACCGGATCATCCTTTTGGAAAACGGCCGGATCATTGCAAACGGGCGCCACGAGGACCTGCTCAGGACAAGTTCGCAGTATAAGGAGATCTATGATTCCCAACTCGGAAAAGGGATTGTAGGGGGAAAAGCAGCATGAAGGCCCTGCAGGTTCCGCAAGATGATGATGCCCTGCCGTCAATGATTCCCACAGTGAAACGGTTCATGGGATACTTGAGCCCCCATAAACTGAAACTGGCTCTGGTCATCATCTTAATGGGAGTATTTGCCCTGATCGAAGCGGTCTTCTCTCTCCTGATGGGGGCTGCAACTAATATCATATCAGCCGGACCCGGGCCGGTTGGACCATTATACCAGATCATCATCTGGCTGTTTGCAGGAGCGATAATTATCTGGATATCGGGAGCGATCTCTGAGAAGCTGCTCTCGAACATCTCGCAAGATGCCCTCTATCAGCTTCGCATTGATCTATTTGCCCACATCCAGAAGATGTCTCTGGGCTTCTTTGATCGTCGCCCTATTGGCGAACTGATGAGCAGGGTGACAAACGATACCCAGGTGATCGAGCAGTTCATCAGCATCGGCTCGCTCCAGACCGGCCAGGCGATCATGACTATCATCATCACCAGCATTGTCATGCTGCTTGTCAACCAGTCCTTAACAATCCTTTCTTATATTGTAGTTCTTGCTCTTGTCGGGGCCTCATGGCTGATAACAAAAACGTCCGGCCCTGCGTTTGTGCTGCTGCAGGAAAAGACCGGGGACTTAAACGGGTTTGCCGAGGAGTGGATCTCCGGCTCAAAGACCGTGATTGCATGCCGCCAGCAGGAAGCAGCGTCCCGGCGATTCTCTTCAATGAGCCGGAAGGTTGCCGATATCGGAGAGAAAGCCCAGTTCTCTGCGCTCATCAGCCAGCAGGTATCCAACATCTTTACCACCATTGTAATTGTCATTCTCCTCCTTGTCGGGGCATATGCGCTAACTTAACAGGCAAGTAACCCCTCGTATGGATATGAGTAGGCTC
>JAURZP010000516.1 GCA_030653335.1 Methanoregula sp.
ATAAAAGATCTTATCCTTTTACATCCACTGCGGGATTTACTCTTTCTTGAATGCATCACCATTCTTGTTGACAGAGGATTTCTCGATTTCAATGAACCAGACATCCTGATAAAACTTTCAGATTCCATCAGCGAATTGCCATTAAAAGAACGAGCTATATCAAACATTGTCATAAAAATTGCTCAAATGGGTGCACTGGCAAAGAACCGGGATTTTCTTCAGAGATCTGTTGGACTAACCTGTCAGATAGATGGACAGGATATCCGATCAGCCACGTTGTGCAGGATTATAAATGAAGCTGCGCTCCTGGCAGCTAATCAGGGAGATCTTGATCTCCTTTTAAGGATGAAAGAATGGTGTCATTCCCTTCTTGAAAAAGATCAGGCGGCCTTTGCATTGGCAAACATCATTGAGGGGGTGTTAATATATGCAATTGACAACCGATCTCCTGATGCACTCGAAAAGGCGTACCTGATCGCGCAGGAAATCGACGATCCTGCATTAAAAGCCCAATTATTTGAACATATTATTGAATGTTTTATTAAAATTGGATGTCTCCTGCTCAAAGAGTTAAAGATTCAGCCACACATTCAATATTTTTCTGTTGCTATGCCTCCATTCGAGCGGGCTCTGGAGATAATTAAAAAAAATCTGAAAGCACAGCAGGTATCACTTAAGATTGCTGGATTCATTGATCTCATCATTACCTATTCCAAAACAAGTGATAATCCGGATTTTATCATCCCCCTTGCCATGTACTCGGTTGAGATCGGCAATGCATTAGAAAGGGATGCAATGATGTCCCGGATTGTTTCAAACCTCAACGATGAAACCTCTGTTCCGGGTTCAACTGATCCGTATGAAATCATGGCATACCTCCTTTTAAGAGGTGAGCAGGCACGATCAAATCCGGTTATTATTAATCTGACATACCGCGTCCTCCATTTGATACAAGACCCTTTCAACCGTTTTACTGGATTATCAAATCTTGCCGATTCTGCATATAAATCCGGAGATCTGAACCGTTCATCTGAGATCCTCAAAGAAATTTATGATTCATTGAACAATCTTCCAACACCGTATCAGAAAGTAATGGTTTTGGCAGACATGACCACATTGTTTTGCCGTATCGATCAGAAAATGGCTAAAAAATGCCTTGAAGAGGGAATTCAAATGCTGGATACCGCAGAATTCCCAGACAGCGCGATAGCCCGCAGACAGATGGTTTTTGCCATCGTCAGCCTGAATACAACTGCGCCCGACAATTCATTAGTCACCATTGCATTCAATATTATATCCAATATCGAAGAACCGGTCGATTACATCAATTCACTCATTGCAATGTCTCAAATGGCAGGCAATGATAATGATCGCCGCGCTGAATTGCTCACTTTGATGTTGGGGGCTGCAGAAAAAATACCCTCCCCCTATGAAAGGGCATCAATCCTTCTCAATATTGTCCCACTCGCACTGCAATGTAGTAATGATGAAGCGTTTATGCCTATACTAAAAAAGGCAGATACATTGACAAAAAGTATCAACATCCAGTATATCGCCGATATAATCCGTAATAGTTTAACTCAGGTATATACAATGCTGTACAAAACACGCAATGATAAGAAATACCTCATCTTTGCAATCGACACTGCAAGGACTATTGAAGATGACAGATTAAGATTTCACCGCTTCATGCAGATAGGTCAAAAAGAGTCATATGAGATTCCTCCTCAGTATATTAAAATCAAAGCGATGACGGAAAAAATTATTGATGACGGGGCTCATCCGAATCAGATCGCCTCACTTGAACGTATTATCCGAACAGTTGCCGATCGCGGAAAAGAAGCGATCTTTTTCTGTAACCTTTCGATTCTTTTCAGACAAGAAGGCAATGAAAAACTCTCTAAACGAATGATGCAAAGTGCAATAAAAGAGGCACGGATAATCCGGCCGCTTTCCCGAAGGTCTTTTGTAATGTGCGATATTGCAATGAAGAGCCATGCTGCGGGTTGTGAGAGTGCAGCTCAGGAAGTGCTTGATTGTGCCATTGATGCAGCGACAAATATTCGTCAGTCAACTCTCCGGGATGAAGTGTTCGATGAACTCGGACTTGCAATAAAA
>JAURZP010000518.1 GCA_030653335.1 Methanoregula sp.
ATCAGGATTTCATTGACCCGGAACGTGTGAACCGCACAATTTTTTTACTCCGCACCGCCCGGCAGCGGATGTTGAAAGGCGAGTGTGAAGAGTCTGAACGGTTATTTGATGAGGTGATCGCACGGGCACCGTGTGCAACCACATGGATCGCGGAAAATCCAGCGGATTTTTTTGTTGACTCCCCTGCACTGCCACTATGTTCCCTGCTCGCGTACGGGTACAAGAATGACAAAAGAGGATTCACTGCTGCATGGCACGCGATTCTCGAACGATTTGAGTTAACTGAACCTGTTCCTGAAGAAGACTTTCTCGATAATTTTGGAGAATACACACTGTTTGATGTTCTTCCCTACCGGGAACAAATAGACGGAATCGGTTTTCTTTTTAAATTTGGCATCATGGAGTGCAGAGAACAGGAGATATTTTCTCTTGTTGCTTTTTTGGAAAAATATCTTGAAAGACTCGTTGATCATGTATTCAATGTGGGGACGGAATTTGGATTCACTGAATGTCTCCCGGCAATGGGCATGATAAAAGCAATCTCCAATGGCGGTGCAAGGACGATTGAAGAGATCATAAAAAAAGAGCATGCGGTAACAACAAAAGCACTTCTGTATGTCATACAGGAAGATCTTGTTGAAATCCGAAGACGGGGAAAACAGATGCTCGTTCTCGAAACCCTGATGCACTGGTTATCTCATCCGGTACGCCCGGTGCCTGATATGGTCAGCCTGTTGCGGGGACAAACACATGGAGACGATGACCTGATCGCAGAGCTGCTCGATATGATGGGCGATGAGTTGCCATACGAGATCCTTGCAGAGACCGTATCAAATCTTTCGGTTTCGGGGGAAATTGAATCGCGCCTCAAAAAGAAACGGTATACCCTGTTGAAAAATAAGTGCAGGTACAATGAGGCGCTTGCACTCGCAGCGCAGGATGACACAATCATGCCAAAAGGAGAGGGTTATGATCTCCTGAAAATTAAGGCATTCGAAGAATCCGGGCAGAATATCGAAGCGTTCAATTATCTTCTCGATTGCATCAAAGACGGGCGCTTATTAAACGAGGTGCCCCGGTTATTCGAGATTGGGCTTTGTTTAGAAAAACATGATGATTTGCGTTTCGCATTGCCCATCCTGCAATCTCAGGGGATCTCTGGAGGGGTGTACATGCTGAAAGCCTATGAACACCTTCAACAGAAAGATCTTGACAGGGGTCTTGCATTGATCGAAAAGGCACAAGATGCAGGATTTCCAAGGGATACTGCGTTGATCTATTCCGCACGGTTCCTTGCCGCAGCCGGGTATCCAAAACGGGTGATCGGGCTCTGTGAGAAGATGCTCAAAAAGAACATATATTCACAGTATCTCTACCCGCTGCTCATCGAGGCTTACCGGTCTCTGGGTAAGGAAAAGGATGCAAGAGCTGTGGAAGAGAAGTTCAGGAAAATTCGTCAGATCTGACAGGGCAAGGTCATACAACTGGATCTCACAGGTTCCAAGCACCGATCAGATTCGCTCTGCCTGCCAACTTAAGACCCTCAATGACGAGCGCACGGTTGCGGGAATCCTTGTACTGCATCAGTGCCCGCTGGATCTTCTTCTCCTGCCCTTTGGGGACATGCACCGGCTCAAGCGTGAACGGGTTGAGCCCCGTGTAATACATGCAGGTGGAGACACTCATAGGTGTCGGTGTAAAGTCCTGCACCTGTTCGGTGTAGAGCCGGTTATCGCGGATGTAGAGGGCGAGCTCGATCATGTCAGAAATTGTGCATCCAGGGTGCCCTGACATGAAGTAGGGTAAGAGATACTGCCTGCTCTTTTTTCCTCTCTGGAGCCCTTCGAACTGCTCACGGAAGCGGTCAAAGACCGCTCGTTCCGGCTTGTTCATGATGCCGGTCACTTTCTTTGTGATATGTTCCGGTGCAACCTTGAGATGACCGGAGACGTGATGCTCACAGATCGTGCGGAGATAATCCGCATCATCGGCAAGAGCGAGATCATAGCGGATGCCCGAACCGATAAAGACCCGTTTCACTCCCGGAATTTCCCGGAGTTTTTCTAAAAGAACGCACTGATCCTTATGACTCGTCCTGAGGGTTTTACAGGAGGGGTTGCAGTGCTTGTTCCGGCAGGCACCAGACGTTTCCCACTGCTCGCACGAAAGACCGTACATGTTTGCAGTAGGGCCACCTACATCCTGCACAATGCCTTTGAACTCCGGCATCTTCGTCATCCGTGTCACTTCGCGGATTATCGAGGCAATGCTCCGGCTCTGGATGATCCTGCCCTGATGATGAGTGAGGGCACAGAATGAACAGGCGCCAAAACAGCCCCGGTGACTCGTTACCGAGAACTGCACGGGTTCCAGAGCCGGGATTGAGGAGTTGTACGATGGATGTGCCCGCCTGCTGAACGGGAGTTCGTAGATATGATCGAGCTCTTCCGTTGTAAGCGGGCGTGCAGGGGCATTCTGGATAATGACCGTCTTTGGGTGCGGCTGGGCTAAGGGATTTCCCCGAATTGGATCCTGCTCGAAATAGTGCTGGGCGAATGCGCGGGCATACGCTGTTTTATCCAGTGAGACTTCAGTAAACCCGGGCAGTTCAACAATTCCTTCGGGGCGCGTGTTGCGCCATTCTGCTATCTCCATTGCATACGCGGTTCCCCGGATATCCCGCAGGGATCTGATGGATTCACCTGCCGCAAGCCGCCTCGCGATCTCTGTTACCTGACGCTCACCCATTCCAAAGACAAGAAGATCGGCCGGGGCGTCTGCAAGGAGAGCCTGCCGCACGCGATCCTGCCAGTAATCATAGTGGGCAAATCTCCGTAGACTGGCTTCAATGCCACCTATGACAATGGGTGTGTCCGGGAAGAGACCGTGTACTTTGTTGGTGTACACGATCGTTGCACGATCTGGTCGTCTGGGGATCCCTCCCGGTGAATACGCATCATCACTCCTTCGTTTCAGGTTGGGGGTGAAGTTGTTCACCATCGAATCCACATTGCCTGAAGAGATCCCAAAGAACAGGCGGGGTTTTCCGAGCGCAGTAAAATCGGTATCGGTCTTCCAGTCCGGCTGGGTGATGATCCCTACAGTAAATCCTGCATCCCAGAGAACCCGGCCGATAAGAGCTGTACCGAACGAGGGGTGATCCACATAGGCGTCACCACTGACAAGGATGATATCGAACTGCCGGATTCCCAGTTTTTCCCCTTCTTTGAGGGACATGGGAAGGAACGCGGGCTGGCGGGTCATGGCAAAAACAGTTGGGGGGCGTTCATGATGGGAGTTATTATGAACCTCATTGAGAGGGGCGCCGGGTCAGGTCCCGGATAATCTCATCAAGTCCGCCCGGAAGATCATCTTTCTCTTCCTTTTTTTCTACTGGGGGAATTGCTTCTTTTTGTTCTGAGCGTTTCTCAAAATCAGTGAGCTTTACAGCATCTCCCCGCTCTCCGAGTACGGGAAGATGGAGTTGGGTTTTCTGATCGAATTCGCGGCGGGCTTTGAGACCGGTGAACTCCATGATGACTGCTTCAATTATGAGATAGGTGGTGGCTTTTTCCCTGAGACAACCGGTGAGGGCGTGCCCTGATCGACCGACCGAGGCGTGGTAATGGATGTGCGGGCCGCCTTCGGTCGGATAGATGGTGCCGACACCAAATACCTCCCATCCACCTTCAAACATTACAAAGTGCGGGACGGGGGGTATGACCGGCTCTTCCGGACCGGTCACCATTCTCCCGTTCATCAGGGCACCAAGGAAGGTAATCGAGCCGGCCTGTATACTTTTATCGAGGATGAACTGGCGCAGCGAGACGAGCATATCTTCGCCGTCATCGATCCTCACGACAAAAACCCTGCCGAGCTGACCTTCCGTATATTGCATAGGATCAAATTCCTTTTTGATATTCAAATGGTTTGTGCGGGTTTATATCTTGTATGAAAGTCACCAGACCATCGTTTGGTTTATCTGGTAACATACGATCGGTTCAATAAAAAAAAGAGATCGATTATCGTCCCCCGGCTCCACCGCCACCAAAACCCCCGCCTCCACCAAACCCTCCGCCGCCAAAGCCGCCCCCACCTGAACTGCCATGACTCGGGGGGCTGAAGTGCATGAGGGGAATAAACGCCGCGTTCATACCCATAACTCCTAAAGGTACTCCGGTTTCAGGAATACTAATCTTGAGCATCTTCATGGCACGCTCTACTTTATCACCGACACCGAGTGCTGTACCATATATGAGCCATTCTCCCCACATGGAGAGATCTGCGGGTGAATACTTCTGGATCATGGCCATGTCCGAGAGGAAGTGAGTGAAGGCATCCCACTCCAGTTTTTCCTTGTACCGGTCATCCTTCCAGTGCCCGAACAATGTTGAGGGAGTGATAATTGCCATAACAACCTGTACAAGCACAATTGCCCAGAGTATGACTGCCGGGATCAGGATATAGGACTGCATGGGTGCGACCAATGTGAAGATCACTGTGATGGCAAACAGGACAATTGTCACGAGAAGCAGGGGTACGATATGATCTCTACCATCCACAATGTACTTGTTTGAAAGCGATGTGTCTACCCGGCTGGTAACATCAGTAAGCGATCGCTGGTACTGCAAGGCTTTCTCCTCTGCACTGCTGATCGTTCGGGCACTTTTTGCAAGCGCGGCAATCGAATCTGTGTCCAGCACGCCGTTTTCAGAGACCAGCCCGACAAAACCGAGCACACGCAGCTCGTACGGATCGGTGGTTGCCGTTGAGAGCATACGGATCTCGATGCCTTTGCCTTCACCTTTCTCGGTGATGGATATGATCTTTCTCCGGTGAAGATCGAGCAGAGTCGCGTAATAACCGTCTTGATCGAAATCCAGCGCATCGCCTTTGAAGAGCAGGTTCACCTGCCAGGGTTTGAGCGCAGTTGAAGGGAGGGTGCTTAAGTAAGCAGGGACTGTGAATTCCTTCTCCCTTCCATACCGGTAGTAGATTAAAATGAAGAGGAGTGGTACGAGAATAACGGCTATCTTCGCAATCCAACTCAGAAGATCCGATAGAAGATAAGGCACGTTATACCAGAAGTTCCCCCAGAAGGCCCGGCTCTGGATATCCTTGCCTTCGGTTCGGAACCCATTGATCTGGGAAAAACCCTGTGTATTTCCCACCATCTCAACTGCAATGATCTCATTTGCCGCTGCACTACCGGTGATGATATAGTAGTCTCCGGATTTTTGTGTTGTCAGCGAGGGCGGGTATGCATATACCTGCCCGATATCTTTTGCAGGCACGGTGATCCTGATTGCCCGGTACGGGATGTGGTTGTCTCCAGTAAGTTTGAGGTTCAGGTGCGTTGAAACCGCATCATATTCGATGGGTGGGTGAAGGGTATACGTGTAATCAACGGAGTATTTCCCGGTAGCATAGTAGTTGGGATTGAATATCCCCACTTCATCTGATAGTGCAAGTTTTTCAATGCGGGACTTCGAACCGCTGGCCCCGGCACCACCGGTGAGCCGGACCACACCTGAGTCATCCTTTGCATACCCGATTGTACCTTCTGGTGGAATCATCGAAACGAACTTTACAGAGGGTTGGGTTGGACTGCCATCAAATATTATCGGGGCTTGCCACACGCGATAGAGCATGCGGTACTGGCCTGAGGATCCGACATCATAAGTAAAGTGTTCCTGGAGGGTTCCGTCTTCAGTGAGGGTTGCTTCATACGAATTGACCGCGAGATTCCCGTCAAAAAGGGGGGGGGTAAAGGTGACTGCGAGCAGCCCGATGATCCCAAGGACAAGTCCACCGATGACAAGTGCGGTCAGCTGACTCTTTTCGCTCACGACAATTGCCTCATCAGAATTCTATCTTCGGGGGTGTTTTAATCGCATCTTCGAATTGCAGGTACTCGAGTTTGATGAGCCCCATGAACTTAGCTACGAAATTCGAGGGGATGGTTTCCATCATTGTATTGAATTCCTGCGAGATGTTGTTGAAGGTGTAGCGCTGCCGTCCGATCTCATCTTCGAGATTCTTTACCGCGTCCATCATGCTCATGACCGTACCAGCGGTCTTGAGGTCGGGGTAGTTTTCTGCAACTGCGAGCAGGCGCCCGAAGATCGAGCGGGATTCTGCTTCAACTTTGTTCAGGTCGCCGGGTCCGGCAGTTGCAACGCTTGCCCGCATTGCGGTGACCTTCTCAAAGGTCTCTTTTTCAAATTTGGCATAGCTCTTCACTGAACCGAGGAGTTGCTCGATCATGTCGAGCCGCTTTTTCATGGCTACCCGGATCTGGCCGAGGGTTGCCTCAGATGAATTTCTCAAGCTGACGAAACGGTTGTAAATACCAATAATCCAGAAAATAAGTCCAATGATTACAAGGACGATAATTCCTGGAATAATCCATCCAATAAGACTCTCAAACATTGTTACTCAGAATAGTGATGATCGTTCATAAAGATAAGATCATGGGGGAGTGTGATGAAAATCGCTAAAAAAACGCTGGAGGGATGGGATGGTATACATTATTGGGGAGTGAACGATCCAACCACGCGGAGTTTGCCCCCTTCAAGATAGTGCAGCACCACCCTTGCACCGGGTGGATATACCAGCGCTTTTTCCATGGTAAGAGTAATGGTTGGCATCCTCCAGTCTCCCTCAACAGTAATTTTTTCCAGACGTGTGGGGAGGAACTGCATCCAGTGACCGGCGTACAGCACCATGCCTTCCTTGAGCGGGGCAGGCCAGTATTTCACGATTTGGGCTTTTCCGGAGATGGTGGTGGCGTGTTTTATTGCGGGATCATTGGTCAGGACAAAACCGCGGTCGAGATCTTCGGATTCGATATTTTTCAGAGCCAGACCAACACGATCGCCGGCAATCGCATTGTCAGCATCATCATCGTGTTTCTGGATGGAGCGGATCTGGGTAGTTTTTTCTGTTGGAAGGACTTTTAGCGTGTCGTGCTTTTTTATCGTTCCCTGGGCCACAAATCCAAGCACAACTACACCGACTCCTTTGACATTGAAGTGGGCATCTACCGGCACCGATCCTTTTCCTGCTGTGTCGTGTGGTTTCTGGTGAGCGGTCTGTTTTACGGAGATTTCAAGCATCTTCTCGCGGAGCCCGACGATATCTTCTTCGATCACTTCATAGTGTTCAAGGACCGTGCCTTTGATGAGCGGGGCGATCTGATCCGGTGTGATATAATTTTTTAAGATGAGATATCCGCTGGACTTGCCGGCACACTGGAGCATCAGCACACATTCACCGAATGTGGCGTTGATCTCATCAACTACAAGGACCACCCGGTCGGATATGGAAACTGTGTAAAACAGTGAGGATAGTTTCTCCGGGTAACGTGTCGGTTCTATGAAGGTGACGGTGGCTTCGCCTTTTTTCAGGTTATAAAAGGTGATATCGCTTACTGTGCCTTTCTTTCCCAGATCTTTGGAGTAATCCGGGGGAGCGAGGATTGCGATGGTGAGGTTGGACATGGTAGGTTATGATTTGGTATTCAAGGGTTATGAGGATTTATGTCGTAAATTTTTTATTCGGGCAAATCTCAATTGCCCGTCAGTTTCGCAGGAACTTTAAACTCATTTTTGCACGACCCGAATCTTTGTATAAATTTCCCTTGGATTCACAACAAACCAAACGCATACGAACAATGCGAGGTATTCCAAAGTGAACATCATTAATGTAAGCATCCACCCGGAAGATAGCATGGGTTCTGTGTATTGAATCGCTGTATAGAATGCACCGAACATCAGGGGAAATTCAATATAAGCCAATGCCTGAACAACATATATTAACACTATCTTTTTGATGTCATCCACAGCAAGGATACAGATTAGTGGGGTGAACCAGACAATATACTGAGGGCTACGGACTTTTGCGCAGATAATGACAAGGATTATTGCACATAGTATTAATTTTATCAATAATTTCGGGTTCTTATCAGGGAATATATAGGCAATATACAAAATCGCGAGTATTCCGATTCCCATAAGAATATACATAACTGCTGAAATTGCTTCGATAGATACACTCAATTTGAAAACATCGTTTATCCATGAGTAAAGGGTAAATGTTACCGTATTGGAGTAAAAACCCAATTCAGATCGTATGGGTATGTATATTTTGAGAGTGTCCGGGCTCAGTAAAAATAACGGTAAGAACAAAACGACAGATATCGGGATAAAAACCTTCGCTGCACTAATGACTTCTTGTCTGATTGATGTTTCTTTAGAGTTATATAAGACAAAGAAAGGAAGTGCAAGAATGGGGAAGACTTTTGTAAATAAGCCAAGAACCGAGGCGGCATACCCTTTGAACTCTTTTCCATATATTGTGAAGGTTATTGCCAGCATCAGCAGGCACGCGGGAAAGGCATCATACTTCGTGATGACAAAATATGCGGCTGAAAATGCAGTTGCATACAACAGACCGGAATATAATGCGGTCCTTTCATCCCATAACCTAAGTCCGATCAGATACACGCACAGGGTCGTTACGATATCACAGAGCACCATGAGGATCTGGAAAGTATATACAAATGCCATGGCATTCTGTAACAAAAGTGCCGGTACAATAGCAATCATCATGGGTACAAAAACAAGAATGGGATATTGAAAATCCGCAGCCCCAAAAGGATACTGTCCTTGTAGCGGCATAACGGCATGCTGAAAGTACACTCCAATATCAAAAAGGTCTATGAATGAATGGAAGACTGAGATCGTAAAAAAAACTACTAATAGTTTTGCCATGACGGACGCAAGAACCAAAAATAAAATATGGCGTTTTACAGTTTTTGTATCAATTGTGTCGAATTGATTGCCGAGAAAGGAAAATGGGACTTTGCCTCTTTTTCCTTTTTTTGCCGAAGATTCAATATCATCTTTGGTTTTTTTTCCCATATCAGATCGCCTTACTTTTTTGTTCAGTTGAATGTTTGTATCTATTCAAGAAATACTCTCGGAAATCGTTTTATGGAAAAGATGTGCAGATTATCCCCATTACGTGGCGCTGACTTATACAAATTATAAATTGAAAATAATTACACCAATAGAAATTATGATTATCCCAATTATCTTATTTTTTGTGAAAGACTCCTTTAAAATCAGGTATGCCAATATAGGGATACAGATATAAGTCAATGAGTTCATTGCAAAAAAAACCTTCATCTCGAGTCCTTTCATGGCATAGATTGAGATAAACGCAACAAATGCAAAGATCATATACCCTGCTATCGATACCGGGTTTGTATAGATTCTTGCTCCCGTAGTTGAAGCACGGGTTGCCCCAATTTTAAGCAATAAATGCCCTATACTCGTGAATAAAATTACTATCAAGGTCAAAAAGTAATAGATCACGATAGAATCTCCTTATCCCTTGCTAGATAAAAAACACCAACTGTAATTATTGATAAGCCGATGAAATTCATGAGTGAGATTGATTCGTGAAATAAAAAATAGGCGGATAACAAGACAATAAAATTAACCAGACTTCTGAAGGGATAAGCGAACGAGAGGGAGTAGTACTTCAATGCATATTGCCACACTAGGACCTGCAACCCCATCCCTCCTAAAATTATAAAATAAATGAAAAATTCAACGGGTATCCCAAAAAAAAGATCGGTGGGGTTGCTTTGTGCTGCATATTTTGTACAAATTGCGCCGAATGCCTGTATTATTATTGAGAGTATGAGAAGATGCAGATGAATTTTTGGGTGGAGATGCTCTCTTAATAGTACCCAATTTTTAGTAAGCATAAAATATCCAGAGAATTTGAATTGAATTATTTCAATCCCATCGTATTTCAATATTTATTTTAGGGGATTAGAAAAAGAGAGATTCGATCTGAATGGAGGTAAGTTCGTGTTATATCAGCTTCAATCAAGAGAATTAAGAGAACTCGACAGGTACATTAAGAGGACCTTACTTGCAATAATCGATGTTTTTCCGCAATCAACCAAATCATTTATAAATATTTAACCGAATCTGTTATGCGAATTTCTTGGTGATGAATGCAAGAATGGGATGGATATTGGGCAAAAGACCAACAAGCACATAATCGTATTTACGACAAAATTGCAGTTTTCTATCGAAGATATATAATTAAGCCCTATCTCAAAAAGTATTTTTCAAAATATTTCCTCAAAAAATTAATAATACTGCATGCGGGCTGTGGGGGAGGACAAGTAGAAGAAGGCATTATAGATTCGCAGTCGGTTATTGGATTGGATATCTCTGTAAATGCTTTAACACTTTACAGAAAAAACCATTGTGATTCTCCCCTCATTCTCGGAGATATCTCAAAAATTAGTATCAGGAATGAATCCTTGGATGGAATTTATAACCTTGGGGTGATGGAACATTTTTCCGAAGAACAGATCAATCATATTTTTCTTGAATTTCATCGAATTTTGAAAAAAAACGGTAAGATCATTTTATTTTGGCCGCCAAGATATGGAACGACGGTAATTTTCCTAAAATGTGTGCATTATTTTTTCAACTCATTGCTGGGAAAAAAGATACAGTTACACCCTCTCGAACCCAGTCTCATTCGATCGAAAAAACAAGTTGAAAAAATTGTTCAACTGGCGGGATTCAAACTCAAAGAGTATAATTTTTCCTTGGCTGATTTCTACACCTACGCCGTGATCGTTTTAGAAAAAGCAGACTAATTTTTTATTTTTAAAAAAAGTGGGTGTTTGTTGATCAAATTTCCTCTTTTTTCAACTTAACCAAAAATTTTTGGTTGCAAAATTGGATATTCCAGAACATAGCAAGCATAAAAAACAGACATTGGACCATATCACTAAATCTCAGTTTTGAGTGCCCATATGTCCGTGGTGGAAGTGCAATCGGGATCTCCTTTATTTTATATTCATTTAAATTCAGGATAGCGAGACTCTCAAAAAAAAATGAGTACCCCTTACTAGACACCAGTCCAAAAACTTCAACGGGAATAGTATCAATCCTGTACAACCGGAATGCACCTGTTGCATCATAGGGCATCCTTAATAGAATCTTTGTGAGTAAGTGACCAGTCCGGGTTAAAAATTTTCTCCATAAATTCCATCCGCTCAGACTGTTATCAAGAATATGTCGTGAACCAATCACAACATCATACTCTTCAGCAAATTTTAATAAATCTGGGATATTGTCAGGGGAATGGGTGAAATCGCAATCCATGGTAATTAAATAAGAGTATCCATGGGAATACGCCCATTGAATTCCATCGGAATGTGCGCTTCCAATCCCTAATTTTCCCGGTCTGTGAATTACCAATACAGGGATTATATTTTTTGCCAATTCATCTAAAACCGAACCAGTACCATCCGGAGAGTTATCATCAACAAATAACACATCTGCCGCTATCCCGGTCATAGATATATCATGACACATTTTTTTAACATTCTCTTTCTCATTATACGTTGGTATCATGACCAGAATTTTTTTATCGCTCATCGTATTCTCCTGTCTTTTTAACCAGTAATTTTACCATGTCAGAAAAGGTAATAGCTCTCTTCCAATCGGTTTTTCTCATTAATTTAGCCGGATTCCCTACTAGCGCGACCGTGGTACGGGTGATAATTTCCTTTCGCTCCTCAACAAAACCCCGCCAGTCCAACCCAAGGGCAGCAAAAGCAATACTCACAAATTCTTCTACCGTGTGCTTTTCGCCAGTTGCGATAATAAAATCATCCGCTTCTGTATGCAGAACTATCCTGTGCATTGCATCAACATAATCCAATGCAAACCCCCAGTCAACTTCTACGGACAGATCCCCCAAAATTACCCGGTTTAGTGGGTTTTTTTTGCAATTAATTGCACCTTTAACAATTTTTTGTGAGACGAATTGTTCACCCCGCAACCAGGATTCGTGATTATAGAGAATTCCCACAGATGCAAAAACATGATGTACGGAACGATACATCCTGCAAAGATGCAACCCGGACGCCTTAGTTATCCCGTAAACAGATACGGGATTAATTACCGTATTCTCATCTTGGGGCTCATCTATAGGTTTTCCAAAAATATGGGATGATGCTGCATAGAAGATTTTTGTGTTGGGAGAGAATCGCCTGATCGCTTCTAAAAAATTAAATAAGGAAACGACATTCACGTCATAGCTTTGATGTAATAGATTTACCGGTTCTGCAACAGGATCCTGAGATGAATGATGGATTGCCGCCAGATGATAAATCTCATCCGGTTGTAACACCTGAACTATGTGTGCGACTTCTTCAAAATTACAAATATCAAACGTTTTTGACCCATCCCAATCCTTGATATTTGTTATTATACTTCGTCTTCCTATTCCCAGAATAGAATATTTTTTCCCTTCAAGAAGGTTGTAAAGAAAGGTGCCGTCCTGTCCTGTTGCTCCTACAATAATCGCAATTGGCATCTTATCCGGACCCTGCTTCATAAAGAATTATACAATCTCCACTTCCGGCAATGGAAAGATAAACTTACCGCCGTTTTTCAAAAATTCAGATTCCCTTTTCACAAATTCGTTCTTAAAATGCCAGGGAAGTACTAAAAAAAAGTCTGGTTTTAATGCCCTTGCCTCATCCTCAGAAATTATTGGAATATTGTTACCCGGTGTTCGACTGCCCCATTTTTCAGGATTCCTTTCTGCAGCAGCGGTAATTAGCGATGAATCTATATCGAAATACTGGAGGAGAACATTTCCTTTTGTCGAGGCCCCATACACAAATATTCGTTTTCCCTTGCCTTTTTCTGTTTTTAATATTGTGTTCAGCTTTATTTTTATTCTTTCAACCCTGTTACAGAAATCGATATAAGGTTTTTTAGTTTCTAGTTTCAGATCCTTTTCGTCTGCAATGACTTTATCCAGAATAGTTGCATTTGGTGTATACCCTGAATCTGCATGGGCAACATATAATTTGAAACTTCCACCATTTGTCAAATTGAGTTCAATATCAATGACTTTGAGATGATTTCTTTTTAGCATCCATTCGATTTGATGAAACGAATAATACTCCAGATGTTCATGACATATAGTATCAAATGAATTCATCTCTAGCATTGTTGGCAAATAACTCTGTTCAAGGATCCATATCCCATCCTTATGTAAAATCTGTTGAATATTTTCAACAAATTCCATAGGATTTTCAAGATCGTAGAACATTGCTATGGATGTGATAATTTTTGCTTTTTTATCGGGAAAAACTGATTGGAAATTGGACGCAGTAAAGAAATCGCTTACAAGACGGATATCATCAGGGTAATATTTTTTATATTGTTCCCCTCCGGGATCCATCCCGATTCTTTGGAGATTTTGCTGGGTATAGCACTTCAATAACGTTCCATCATTACATCCGATATCCAGAACGATATCATTTTTTTCAAGAGGTACAATATTTTGGGCTTTATTGACGATATCGTTAAGATGATCGCTCATTGTCTTGTTAATCCCGGAACGATATCCATAGTCACATTTATACAATTGATCCAAAGGTACGGAGTGTTTTAGCTGGACTAAACCGCATGCACCAGTTTTTTTTGAGTTGTCGCACTTGATTAATACAAGTGGGGCGGATGGAGGATCCTGGTCATCCTTTTTTGGGAATCTCCCGGATAATACCTGATTGCCTAGATCAATAACAGTGATGAATTGATCATTTCCACAAATTCGGCATTTTTGTATTTCACTGATTTGCATTATCTCACCAAAATTATTTTGTAGTTGTGTAAATTTATTCGATGTTTGACGTAATAAACCAAAGCCCGTTTGTTTTTTCGCTTGTGAAAAAGAACGATTACGAGACGCGGGAAGCATAAAGTAAGAACGAGCCGCAAAAATGTTACCAAACTTATTTCTTTTTTTAAAAGAATCAATTTTGGGAATAATAAAGGAAATTTTTCGAACTCATAAAGAATGCCATTGAATCATTTGGAAGGAAAAATTGATTGAAAAAGATCGTAATAAGAGGGGCAGTTGTGTCAATTAAAAAAGCATTGATAACAGGAATTACTGGTCAGGATGGTTCATATCTTGCCGATTTTCTATTAAGTAAAGGTTATGAAGTGCATGGAATCATAAGAAGGATCTCGTCGTTTAGTCGTCCGAGACTTGAACATTTATATGTGGATCCAAGAGACCCTCATGCACATTTGTTTCTTCATTATGGCGATCTTTCTGACTCTGAAACCATGTCACATATTTTATACAACATTAAGCCCGAAGAAGTGTACAATCTGGGTGCCCAAAGCCACGTCAGAGTCAGTTTTGACATCCCTGAATATACCGCAAACACAACGGCTCTGGGAACAACCCGCATTTTAGAGATTGCACGAAGAAGCAACCAGCCCGTAAGGATTTACCAGGCATCCTCAAGTGAGATGTTTGGTTCAACACCCCCCCCACAGAATGAGAACACAACATTCATCCCGAGAAGCCCCTATGCCTGCGCCAAACTTTACGCATACTGGATGGTAAAAAATTACCGGGAAGGTTATAACCTGTTTGCATCAAATGGTATTTTATTCAATCATGAGTCTCCGAGAAGAGGGGAAACATTTGTCACTAGGAAAATAACTTATAGCATCTCAAGAATTCTCACTAAAAAAGACCAGTATCTGTATCTGGGAAATCTTGATGCGAAACGAGACTGGGGTTATGCACCGGAATATGTTGAGGCCATGTGGCAGATACTCCAGCAGGATGCCGCTGATGATTATGTGATTGGAACCGGCGAGTCACATTCTGTCAGGGAATTTCTTGAACAAGCATTCACCTATACGGATCTAAATGTCGATGATTATGTGAAAATTGACCCTGCATATTTCCGACCAACAGAAGTGGAAGTTCTGATTGCCGATCCGACAAAAGCTGAAAAGAAACTCAATTGGAAACCGAAAATCAAATTCAATGACCTTGTAAAAATCATGGTGGATGCGGATATGCGGGCTGCAGGACTGGAGCCATTGGGCGAGGGGGATCAAATATTGCGGAAAAAATTCCCCAACAGGTATTGGACTGCGGATTAATTTTTTACCGTTACGAGCCCGTCCAATCTAGGGTTTAGCACATAAACCCCTCACCCATTTTCGTTAAGCAGTGATCCCACAGGCAGCAATAATCACTCTGCCGATACAAACCGGCAGATTTATATAGTTTCCAGACTGCCTCCCATGGTTTTCCTCGTTGATGAAACCCAAGGCCTCACTTTAAGTGAGATTCTACCGAATCGAACGTCGGTCTGTAAGTATTTGCAGTATGTGGATCTGTATCACCTTGAACGATATGTAGTAGAGAACTGCTACAAAACCGGGAGGGAACGTACCCTCTACGATCCGCTCATCATGTTGAAACTGATCATTGTGAAGTTCTTTCGCGAAGCGTCATACAGTGACACACTCCACTCACTCACTGATCAAGACTGTCGGGATCTCGGACTTCCGTGGACTACTGAAGGATACATAGTTCCCGCCAAGTCAACATTACATCATTTTGTCAAATACCGACTTAAGGAGGAAGGTTTTGAGAAACTCATGGAGATAATCGGAAAAATGGTCTGTAGCCTATCCCCAGAAAAATCCGGAATCATGGATTCAACGCCATTGGAAGCCTCACGATATGATCAATACGCTGAGTTCAATCCGCACTACCAATGCAAGATGTATAAAGCACATATCTTTCATCTGGGGGATATTCCCATTTTCTGCAGTTTTTCCGAGGGAACGAAATCGGATTTTACTTATGCTACTAACTTGATTAAAGGCGTGGAAACGATGAAACCAAAAATCACTGCTGTGTTTGCAGATGGGGGATATGATGGCTTTGAGATTCATGCTGATATTCATCATTTTCTTCATGCGAAACCAGTAATTGATTGCCGTGAGAATGCCATTACTCATGAGGATGGAGACATAGAACGAATTGATCACTGGGTCAACAAGTTGTGGAAGGAGGGCGGATCTGTTCATGATTCGATCGAGAAAAAACTTGAATTCCTTTACGAGCAAGGCCGACACGAGCAAGTCGGTATGTATTTTAGAAATCAGAATCTTCGTGACCCAGCATTTGATTTGGTCTATTCAAGACGTGGGGACTGCGAACGGACCCACAATAATATCAAGTCTATTGTGAAGTTTGATGTCAGGAAAGTGTGTAACGATAGTAAAAGACTCTATGTCCTGGCAAATTTTGTAATCTACCAAATCCTCCTCTTGGGGCATCTCCAGAACAAGATTATTCCGGTTCAACAACTCGCACAATATTTCTGATTATCTAATTTGTTTTACCCTGAATCCGTGGGTCTGAAGTAGCAGATGCTGTCTGGTTATTCTCGTTTTGGCCTATGATTCAAGTGTGTTCCCACCATTTGATCGACAAAATGCGCGTTATGCATATGATATGTTGATAATTATTGCGATGAAATTTTGCAATTTCACTTTTTTTCCGGTTGGCCGTCCAACAACTGTCATAGCTCGTTGGATGGGCTCCACATCAACCACCAGCGAATAGAATCATTTATTCATGCGGGAGAAGAACGGTGAATCAGGAGATTTATGTGAAAGTCTATCTCGATGTATGCTGCCTGTGTCGGCCATTTGATGACCAGCTCATTCCAAAAATTCGTAATGAAAGCGAAGCGGTCATTGCTATCCTGAACCGGTGTTCACTTGACTGGGAACTGATCTGGAGTTCCGCAATCACATATGAGGTTGCCAAAATTATTGATCGCGACAAAAAACATTACATCAGCACCTTCGCAGCAAAGACAACCACAAATGTTCTCGTTGACCTGGCAATAAAGGAACGTGCAGCCGTGTTCATGAACATGGGTGTAAAAGCCCTTGACGCATTGCATGTTGCCTGTGCGGAGCGGGCGGGTGCAACGGTTCTGATCACGACTGATGATACATTGAAAAACATTATGAGCCATCGCAGCGATATAATTCCATTAAGAATTGTGAACCCTGCTGTATGGTATGAGGAGGTGACCATAAATGAAAGTGAAGACACTGCATGAAATCCATGATGAAGGGATAAATGCCTTGCGTAAAACACTTGGTCCTGTTGACATGGTCCGCTTCATTCAGATGTTTGATCATGGAAAAGGGGATTATACCAAGGAACGCAAGCAGTGGCTGAGTAATGATCTCGACCAGATTTGCAATGAGATTCTGGAAATGCAAAAAGCAGCCAAAACAGCTTCAGGTTCAGAATAAAT
>JAURZP010000519.1 GCA_030653335.1 Methanoregula sp.
AGCCATTTTAGCATATGGCTTCCTACGGGGGATTGGATTTCCATTGTGCTTAGAAGATATAGTATTCTAAGATATATATCTAAGCTTTAGGGATAATTGCCGTTATAAATCCTATTTTCTAAGGGTGCGAAATCTGTGCTATATAACTATTGACGCAGATTAATCAGTACAGAACGTAACTCCAATGTGAGAAGGATCTGAGATAAATGGAACAAGTCGTGATAAGTATTCCAGAAGATATTTTACTCACGTTAAAAATACCACGGGAGGAATTAAGTGCAACTCTGCGCATGGCAGCTGCAGTGAAACTCTATGAAATGGGCAGGATTTCATCCGGTGCAGCAGCAATGCTGGCGGGTATTCCCCGCACAATTTTTCTCTCCCGTCTGGCGGATTATGGTGTTGCTTCATTCTCACTTTCTTTAGAAGAGTTGCAGAGAGAGACCCATCTTGCCTAAAATCATCTGCAACACATCCCCTCTGCAATATCTTCATCAGCTTGATCAGCTGAGCCTGCTTAAGTCGTTAGCTGGGAGGATTACAGTTCCAACAGCAGTGGAGAATGAGATCACAATTGGTATTGAGTGGGGAGTTGACTTACCTGATTTGCGGAAATTGGATTGGCTGGATTTCCAGACCCCCCTCAGCAGCACCGCTGCCCCTCTTGTAAGAGATTTAGGACCCGGAGAAACACAAAGTAATGATGCTTGCAATGGAGTCATCCGATTGTGTTGTCATCCTTGACGACGCTCTTGCCATAAAAACCGCAGAACTGCTCGGCATTAAAGTCACTGGAACGCTCGGAGTATTGCTTGACGCTAAACGTGCAGGACTTATCGATGATCTGACTTCGGTCATCAACCATCTTGAAAAATTGAATTTTTTGTCTTTCCCCCCATACCCGAAAAGCAGTTATCCGACTGGCGGGAGAATTATAATCCCGATTACTCCCTCACACCCGTCCCCATTCCTGCCGCAGGTTCTGAAGTTCTTTCTCTAAATGTATCCCCAGATTACGATAAATCCCCCTGAACTTTGACGGTTCAAAAGATTCTCTCCCTTTTTTCATCTTAATTTTTTGGGATAAATCGTTCCAGAGATCAATGGGTACAATGACGCTGGTATTTTTTCCATTTTCATCATAAATATACTGGACTTGCATCACGTATCCCTCCATTATAGGTATTTATCTTTTTTTAGGATATTAGACTCTCCCTTTTGCTGGAAGTTTTAATTCTGCATCCCCGGAATAGTTCATCAAAAAAATAGAAGTGACACCTGATAGAGTTATCAACGACAGGGAACTAACGGAACATCATCATAGAACTCCAAAAAGTGTGAGAAATCCACCCAATCCGAAGTTAATTGAGAAAGCCCGTGCTGAGATTTTTTAAAGGCAAATGACGGTGTGCCGCCAAAAGTTTCTGATCCATTCGGTGGCGGGGGTTCGTTCCCCCCAGAAGCGGTTCGGTTCCCGCACGGAAGCCGGATTGCGGCGTTAAAGCATTCGGAACCGGTAGGTTGCCACAGGAGAACTCTGCGGTTTGTGGTGGAGCACTCCAGTGAAATAGTAATCGACGGGACATGTGCATTCTACGGGGAACATTTAAATAAAGTCTACCACAACAAAATGCTACTGAATATGAAAAATACCAGCGATGATGTAGCAATATCAGAAGTAGTTGGATTTGTTTTGCTTCTTGCGCTTGTTATTGCTGCACTCTCATTGTATACGATCTATGTAGTTCCGGTTAACGGGAGGGAAGATGAGATTGCCCAGATGAATTACGTGGGGGAACAATTCACCAATTATAAATCCACGCTGGATACGCTTTGGACATCCCGTCTCATTAATACAAATGGCCCAAGCCCGGTGTTGAACGTCACTCCTGTTATCTCCTCTGCTGCCCTGAGACTCGGTAATGGAGGCAATTCACAACTGAGCAGTCTTTCTTTTCCTTTGTTCAAGCCGATCGCATCATCTGCAACAATATCGATCAAAACTACCGGGGATACCTTTGACATCGACAGCAGCAGTTACCATAGTTCTCCGGACAAAAAAGGAGAATTCCCTCTCAATATCACTGCCCTTGAATACCGCTCGAATAATTATTACTGGATCCAGCAGCAGTATTCCTACCAGCTCGGGGGGGTGTTCCTTTCACAGGATAACGGCACGATAAATCGAATTTCACCGCTTATTTCGATAACCAATTCCGACAATAAGAGCATTGTTGTTAACATAGTCCCCGTCCAGATCGTCGGGAACGGAAGTTACACAAGCAACAATCTGGTCCGGGTGGATACCCGCCAAAGGACTCTTGCCAACTATAATATTTCATCAACACCGTATCGCAACAACCAATGGGTGAATCTTTCGATAACTACCGCAGACAATGCAACGGCTACGATGTGGCTGAATTTTTTTAAGGGTCTTGTTGATACCGAACAAATCCAATCATCGGAATACAACATCAGTAGTGTTTGGGATCCCGGTTTGAAAAGAACAACAGTTTTTATAAAAATTACCCCCTTAAACCCGGGTTCACTTGTCTCACTCTATGTACAGCGTGCGGAATTTGATGTGGTCTTCAATACCGTAGCTACAGAAGTGACATGAATGGATGTTCTGTATAAATTGTATATTTTTTTAGGAACCGACATAACTGGGTAAGCTGGCATAATTCTTGCAGACTTGTCCATTCGGTAGTTGGATTTCATATAAGAAACCCCTCCTTCGATACTGCTATCCAGCACAGTAACTATAAATAAAGTCTTTCACAACAAAATGCTACCGGAAATGAAAAATATAAGCGACGATGTAGCATTATCAGAAGTAATCGGTTTTGTTTTACTTCTGGGGCTCGTTGTTGCTGCACTCTCTTTGTATATGATGTATATTGTGCCGATCAATGGACGGGAGGGAGAGATCGCCCAGCTGAACCATATCGGCGAACAATTCACGGACTTTAAATTCACGCTGGACAATATCCGGACCTCTGTTCATGTCAATAATGTAAGCCCGGTTATGACCTCTACGTCTTTTAATCTTGGTACCGGTGGAGGTAATACACAGTCTGGTGGCTTTTTTATGTATATGCTCCAACCGGCTTCATCATCCGCAACATTATCGATCAATGCCACCGGGGATACATTCGATATCGACAGCAGCACTCGTCAATACTACAAGACCAACCCCAGTCCAGTGGTTTCCGTCATTAATGAATTCCCCTTTAATATCACTGCACTTGAATACCGCTCGAATAACAATTACTGGTTCCAGCAGAAGTATTCCTACCAGCTCGGCGGGGTTTTCCTTTCGCAGGATGACGGTATCACCAACCGGATATCGCCCCTGATCTCGTTTGTCAATTCCGCCAACAATTCCGTTGTTGTCAACGTTGTCCCTGTCCAGATTGTCGGCGGCGGGAGCCTGAGCGGCAATGGTCCGGCCCGGGTGGATACCCGCGAGAGGATCCTTCCGAAATACAATATCTCAACAGATCCCTACATCTCCAACACATGGGTCAATATCTCGGTCACCAGTGCAGATAATGCAACGGCTGCAATGTGGCTGAACATTTTTAAGGACACTGCTATAAGGGAACAGCTCAACTCATCGGCATACAGGGTGCCAGAATATCCTGTATGGAACCCCGTTTCGAAAAGATCGACGGCTTATATATTCATAAATGGAACAAACCCGGATTCAAACTGGAAAGATGTATCGTTGTATGTCCAGCGTTCGGAATTTTATGTAGCGTTCAATAATATCGCAGCAGAAGGGGGAACAATATCGACCCCGACACCCACCACAACTACGACACCGACCCCAACACCAACAACGACACCCTCCACCCACACAATCATCGCATCTGCCGGTGCAAACGGTCTAATTATCCCCAACGGTTCGGTAATTGTGAATCATGGAGCCAGCCAGAGCTTCAACATTTACCCGAACACCGGCTATCATATCCAGGATGTCCTTGTGGATGGCTTATCGAACGGAACAATTTCCAGTTATACCTTCACGAATGTGGTGGCGGACCATACGATTTCGGCATCGTTTGCGATCAACACGTATACGATAACAGCGACGAACGACACGTACGGATCAGTAACACCGGCCGGTGTAACGACGGTCAATTACGGAGCCACGCCGACTTACACCATAACTCCGAACTCCACCTATCATGTCCAGGATGTTCTGGTTAACGGAACTTCTGTGGGTGCGGTTACGAGTTACGTATTCCCGAGTGTAAAAACCAACCAGACTATCTCGGCATCGTTTGCCAAGAACCCGAGTCAGCAAATATACTACCAGCCCTTTGCTACCAATACAGGATGGCCATACGACTCGTGGACCCGTTCTAGTACCGTTGTAGTTCTATCGACCACAATAAGGAACGGAACTTCCGGATATAGTGTCCGGGACCAGCGCGTCCAATATTTCGGTAGAATAATCCCAACCACAGGTTATGAAGAAATTATCGTGCGATATGCCTGGGCAAGCTCAGGTGTTTCCGCAACGGAATATTCTCAGGCCCAATATACCGTAGACGGTACAAACTATGTTTCCTTCGCACAGCTGACCGGACCTCAACCCTCGCTTACCATCGTCACCACCTCGACACTACCCGCAACTGTTGCGAATAATGCTAATTTCGGTCTGCGCTGGCGAGTATATGGCAATGCTAATACTGATTACCTGTATGTCGATGATGTACAGGTATTCGGTACGCCCATTTAAGGGTATGAGCCCCCTCGCGGGTACAATGGTACT
>JAURZP010000125.1 GCA_030653335.1 Methanoregula sp.
GCAATGGAGAGTTATTTCCTGCAGAATGCCGGCTCTACCGGGGTCTCTATTTCGGAAAAGATGTCATCATCGGTCTTGTGATCGATATCACCGAAAGCAAACGGGCCGAAAAAGCGCTGCTGCAGGCAAACAAGCAATTAAACCTGTTATCCAGCATCACCCGGCATGACATCCTCAACCAGCTGATGGCGCTCAAAGGGTACCTCGAGATGTCGCATGATGTGATCAACGATCCAAAGACCCTCATCGGGTTCATAAAAAAAGAAGAGGCGGCGGCAAATGCCATAGAGCAACAGATCATATTTACGAGGAATTACCAGGTGCTGGGTGTCACAGCACCCGTATGGCAGAACGTGAACGAGAGCATCAAAGTGGCCTTAAGGGGTCTGCCGATGCGAGACATCCGGGTAAATGTCGATCCAAAAGATCCGGAGATCTTTGCAGATCCGCTCTTCAATAAGGTCTTTTATAACCTGATCGACAACGCGCTCCGATACGGGGGTGCAGATATGAAGATGATCAGGATCTCTTCAGAGGAGTCTCTGACTGGACTTAACATCCTGTTTGAGGATGACGGTGTCGGGATCTCTGCAGAGTACAAGAAGCGGATCTTCATACGGGGTTTTGGCAAGAACACCGGGCTTGGACTGTTCCTTTCCCGGGAAATCCTTGCGATCACCGGGATCACGATCATCGAGAACGGTGAACCGGGCAAAGGGGCACGGTTCGTAATTACGGTGCCAATGGGGATGTGGCGTTTTACCGGGATGGTGTATGATTGAGAGTTATTTTTTTAAGAACGTGGTATTTGCATATGATCACGACACGCTATGGGGATGACACCTCCGATCTGCTCACCGGTGGCAAACGCTACCTTGAGCGGTCAACAAAAATTTACGGTAAATACGAAAACGGCCAGCACCAGAAGCGTAAGAAATTCTTAAACCAGATATCCGGTTAGTCATTGAACCAGGAGTGCTATGAAATGAATGCCAGTCAAAAAATAAAAATACTTGTTGTTGAGGATGAGACGCTCATAGGTCTTGATATCAGGGAAAGCCTCATAAAACTCGGGTATGATGTTCCTGGTATCGCCATCAGTGGAGAGGGCGCTCTTGACGCAGTGC
>JAURZP010000533.1 GCA_030653335.1 Methanoregula sp.
TTTTATGGGGAAGGACTTCAAGCGGTATCCGGGTCCAGTTTTTTTCTTCCAAGGGAATTGGATCAAGAAATATTCTGCCCCCGATAATTCCTGCTATCGTAATGCCGATACAGATCGTGAATTCCACTACCAGTATGCCTCCGCCGGTTACGATCCCAAATACAGAAAGTGCAACCGGTGCAAGGAATAATAGAATTGTGTTGATACCTTTCGGGAAATAAGAGATGACTACAGTGATGAAGACCTGTTTGTCTTCCAGGGTTTTCTCCCTTACATTATCTGATAACATTGCGAGCGCTGAATAGGAACTGAGGAGATACAGGGATAAAATCGAAGAACATTTCGCTGGTAAGTGTGCAGCCCGTGCAAAATAGGACATCGGGAGTCCGATCAAATCGAAATACGGCGAGGTTTTGATCAGGTTGGCTATGAAAAATCCTATGAAAATGAATGGCAGCACCTGGCGGAAAAAATTTAAAATCTGCCAAAGGATGTTCAGGAAATCCATGAATCCCTCGTGTTATGAATTGGCCGGTTGCCTGTGTTTTTTTTGAAGGAATCTAACGTATTGAACATCATTTCTTTTTTTTTATTTTTTCATTCATCAGTTCCGGAGCCATTCATCCCATGGCCAACACGGGATATCGCGGATTTTTGTGAGGAGTATTTTTACCGGTGCGTAATACCCATCGGGATCTTCATTATAAGAGAGACCCTCTCGCAAGCGCTATCTTCAATTTAGATATTCTTTTTCTAACGGCAGATATTTATCCGGTTTGAGAATCCGTTCCTTTAGATATACAGTTTGTAAGTAAATAAATAAGACTTTTTTGAATTAGTGCTATAAAATAAAAAAATATTATTACTATAAATGCGCAACACTTCATTGGTTTAATAAAAACCACATATAGGTGAAAATATGGATAAAATGGTTTTAATGGTATTTGGCCACGAGATCTGGCTCGAGAGCATGAAAGGGAAGGGGAATAGTATTGACATTAAACTGATGTACGGCCATAATATGAAGACCGACGGGCATGTCGACCCAAAGAGAATATCATCAGTCGTGTATGGTCCCGGCAGGAAAAAGATTGTTCCGGATATCAAATCAAAGACAGACCATCATATCGTTACATTCACCGCAGAAAAAGCGGGATATTATATTCCGGTTGTCGACCTTTCACCTCTCGTCATCTCGAAAACCAAAAATGATGAGTACAAACAGGGCCCAAGGAAGATTTACAAGGATATTACCTATGCCGGTGCATTCCACCAGATGGCAAAAAAGATCGTGCCGTTTGGGGAGGTCGGCAAATATACTGCACGGCATGTGCATGGCATACTCGATATCCTGCCAGAAAGCCCCGAGCTAGCCAAGGGTAAGGACATCAGCCTGACTCTTCTTTATGAAGGAAAACCCGTTAAAGGAGTGACCGTGAAGGCCGTTTCAAAGGAGGAAGGAAAAGACCTGGCAACCGGAGTA
>JAURZP010000555.1 GCA_030653335.1 Methanoregula sp.
CCTGTCCATGGAAGATAAGTGGAAACGGGTGATCGAGGCAGAGGGGTTCAGCTACGAGCAATACTCACGGGGATTCTTCCGGTTCATTATTCCTGCGGTTTCAACGGTTGAAGGAGCGCTCCTCTTTACCTATGATGGTACAGCGAATCCATCGTCCACGCTTCTTTTCTCCATGGACCCGGTGACGATCGAGCATCCGAAAAAGAAAAGATCAGCTGAAAATCTCCAGAAAAAATGATATTGATCCCGGAGTAATTTTGGAAAGAAATGAACACTGTGATTCGGGGTGATCTCCAAAACAGCCCTTTTTTGCCCCGCGACCGTGCTACCTATCCAGCCTCATTGAGTTTTGCCTCTCAATAGCGTACATTAGCGTTTTATAACTCGAATTATGTTGCCCCGTTTGGCCTGAATCTCAAGCAAATCGCGTATTTTAAAAAAGTGTGTAAAAGTGTACGGTTTTTTGCAGGGATATAGCAAAAAGCACCTCCGGAAAGGGGAAACTACGCCCGCAAATGGCCCGGATTCAGGGGTCGAAGATACACTCTCCATTACCGTCGACATCGACGGTGTTATGGATCAAAAAAACTGAACGTTTTCCCGGGGAAGGGAGTCAACCGAACTAAAAATTTAAGGAAAAATCATAAACAAAAAACGATCACCAGGATCCCGTAGCAACCCCAAAACAGCCCTTCTTTTCCCCGCGACCGTGCTACCCATCCAGACACCTCTGGTTTTGCCTCCCAATAGCGTACATTAGCGTTTTATAACTCGAACAAGATTACCCGGTTTGGTCTGAATCTCAAGGAAACAGCGTATTTTAAAAAAATGTGTCAAAGTGTACGGTTTTTTGCAGGTATATGGCAAAAAGCACCTCCGGAAAGGGGAAACGGAGCCTGCACAGGGCCCGGATTGCCCCTTCCGGGATACTCTCCCGTGAGGTGCCAAAAAAGGGGGTTATTCCCCATCCTCCGACTGATAGACGGGGTCATCCATTCCGTCAGAAGGAGTACCGGACAGGTCAACGGTCCTCACTGGGATGGATTCACGCGGGATATACATGCCATCGGCCCGGATCTCCAGTATGGAATCGTGCCTGATCAGGAAGAACTGCCATGTCCCGTTTGGTGACCGCACCCAGAATTCCCGGACGGTTACGCTTGTCAAGGCCACTTGATGAAGACTCGCTATCTCGCGATGGTAATGGATCAGAATCTCCAGCGCATAAGTGAACGTTGACTGCGAACGTTTCACTTTCACAAACACGACCCGGTCCGGTTGTTCCAATATGATGAAATCGAACGCGATGCCCCGCTTGCCCGAGACCTGCTCCACACTCCCGCGCCGGCCGGCAATCTCCACAGCTTCATTAATGGCATTGAGCGGGCGGCGCCCCCGGGTCATCTGCCGCTCCCGTCATTGTTCCGGTCCTGTTCAAGATATTCGACTCGGTATCCGAGATCGTTGATCTTCGAGAAGATCTCCTCGTTCATCCGGTCCTGACGCTCCATTAAAGAGCAGACAAGATCACGGGACGCCGCCTCGAACTTCACGTACGGGATCTCGGGATCCTTACCATAGATGTCCAGCTGGGTGCGGCGCCTGTGTGTGCTCTTTGGTTCCTGCGGCCGGGCAATAGTCTGCCTTATCAGGGCAGTCACCCGCTTGACCAGACGCGGGGCGGTCTTTGTGCGTGCTGCCTTGTGGATCCCCGGGTCCGTGATCTTCTGTCCTGTTCCCTGTTCACCGGACCCGGTCGGACCCGGTTTTTTGTTCTTTTCATTGTCTGCAATCGGTTCCGCGAGTTCGCGAACCGCACTTTGGGTTACATTGTTCTGTACGAAATCTGCCATTTTCTCTCTGGCTCCCACCCTTGGGCCCTTGGGCTGGAAAATTACTCTATAGGAATGGGAACTTATGTTTTGCTGAAGGGGAAGGGTAAAGGACCAAAAAAAATACAAAAAGACACTACCCCATTACCCGGTGGCGATGAATGATCGGCGTGATGATCGCCACGTCCATCCAGGCACCTCCCACCCCTTACTGAGCAGCCCGGTTGTCAGCGCCCCATACCGCACATATCCGGCATGCAGCTGCGAATGAACGTGATGGCGCCAAACCGGCGAAGCCATACTCACTTAAAAACTCCCAACTCAACTTATTTCCTCTTAAAGATGCAAAACCAGAATTGCATTTACTCTTAAAAGATTCCAAAAAGGAGCAGGCTGGTTTTAGTAGTAAGGTTTCAGGAAATGACTCACTACCTGATAGACATCCGCATGATGGGCTCAGTGAAACAACAGATTCGCAATTTAAGCAATCATTTAGCGGAGAGATTCAATCTCGGGAACAAACTCGTCACACCGCACATCACCCTGGCCGGACCTTTTTCAACAGAGAACGAAGAAAAACTTTTCAATGTTTTCACCAGGATCTGTACAAACCAGAAGGGGATCCCGAAATATGAGGTGGGAGGGTATGGATTTTTTGACGATACGAGAGTTGTCTTTGTCACAATTACTCCTGACGAGACCTTAAAACAATTCCGGTACCAGCTGGCCCGGGCAATCTCTCCCTATTGCTCATTACGGAACTATGATCTGGATTCGGCTGAGGATTTCAAGTTCCACTCAACGCTTGCAATGAAACTTGACTGGCTCACATTCCAGAGAATAAAATGGTATTTTAAGGAACAGGCAAGTGTCATCTACCGGCACCATCCGATCCGGGCAACCTTGCTCCGGAATTCAAAAATCCTCTGCGAATATGATTTTATCCAGGAAAGGATGCTGAGCCGGGCACAGGCATTGAGCAAGGCGACCATGAAGCGTGATTTTGATATTCTTAAGGTCTGGGCAGATGGAAGTTGGGAGGGGGAGTGAAACCAGGACGGTACGTCAGCATGAGGGAAACTATGTCAATGAAGAGGAGATAAGTGAAGCATATGACCGGACAAAAAGGGCACTTTGAAAAAGGACGATGGGTAGTAGAGAGCGAACCAGCGGCCACCCAAACGGAGGTAAACGTCATTGATAAGAGATTTTCTGAGGCGACAAAGTCCGTCATATTGTCTGTTGATAATGTGATGAAAGTCACCCGTGATCTTGTAACAACCGATGAGGGAAAGCAGTACATTGAAAAAATCATAAAGGATACGCAAACACAGATCCAAAAATCCTTTGATGAGATCGTCAGCCATGTAAAAACCGAACTGGATAAAACGGTAAAAAAGGTAAAATAATATTTTTTTAGCGGTGTAGTGTACACGATAAGCCAGAACGGCACACGACCAAAATCCAAAAAAAAAGATCCAAAAAAAGATTTACTTCTTGCCGCCCTTTGCAGGGGCTGCCTTGGCATCCTTGCCACCCTTTGCGGGCTCAGCGGTCTTGGCATCTTTACCGCCTTTAGCTGGTGCTGCATCCTTGCCACCCTTGGCCGGTGCTGCTCCCTTAGCCGCATCCTTGCCACCCTTTGCAGGCTCAGCTGCTGCCTCTTCAACAACAACCGGTGCTGCTACAACCTTCTCACCCACAAGCTTGGGGGCTGCTACGATCCTGCCGCTGACCTTGATCTCGCTGACCTTGAGGTGGGTGGGAGTCGGGAGCTTGTATCCTGCGTGACGGAGTGCATCTTTGATCTTTTCGAGATAATTGATAGTGGAGTAGACCGTAAGGAGCTTCTGGCCGGGACTTACCCGGGCTGCAGTCCCGACTGCTTTTCCAAAGGACAGACGCATGCCTTCAGACACACGGTCCGCACCGGCACCGGTTGCCTGCTTGTTCTCGCGAAGCACATGGTGGGGAAATACCCGTACCTTGAAGTGGAAGTTCGACCTGCCGACATCCTTCATTAAGCGCCGGTTGGTTGTGATACGGGCTGCCTCAAGTGCGCTGTGCCGGATCTGGCATGCCTCTTCGACAATGAGATCTACTTCGGTCGGGAATTCCTGCGAGAGGTTTCCCATCTCGAACTGAACAATCTTGCTACCCGGAACACCGCCCATATATTCGCGCCGTGTATAGGCCTTCTTGGAAATGTTCCTGTACATCTTTGCCGGTTTTCTAACCATCGCGTCCTACTCCTTTATTATAATGCAAAAAGCGGACATGAACAACCATAAACGATCAGATGAACATGCCATTTGCGCTTCACAAACTGCTTTTATAAAATGGAGATGGGGCGTATTAAACCTTACTGGATTGAAGAGTTCTGATTTATAAGATCCAGAACTTCGCGCCTGACCTGTGCAAACTCCACGCTGGTCCGGTCGCGTGGCCGGGCTAACGGGACATCAAAGATCCTGCAGATCCGACCCGGCCGTGGAGTAAGGACAATGATCCGGTCGGACATGTAGACTGCTTCATCCACGCTGTGGGTGATAAAGACGATCGTTTTCTTCGTCTTCTCCTGGATATCGAGTAGTTCTTTTTGGAGCATGTTGCGCGTCTGGGCATCGAGCGCCCCAAACGGTTCATCCATGAGGAGCAGAACCGGGTCAAGCGTAAGAGCGCGGGCGACTGCCACCCGCTGCCGCATTCCTCCCGAGAGTTCAGACGGATAACTGTTCCTGAACGGCGAAAGGTTGACAAGATCAAGGTATTGCCCTGCAATACGGTAGCGCTCATCACGGGGGATTCCCTTCATCTCAAGGCCGAACGCAATGTTGTCGATGACCGTCCGCCACGGGAAGAGGGAATATTCCTGGAAGACCATCCCGACTTTGGGGTTCTGGCCTTTCATCTCCTCGCCATCAAGGAAGATTGAGCCAGCCTGTGCCGCATCAAGACCGGCAATAAGGCGCAAAAGGGTCGTCTTGCCGCAGCCCGACGACCCGAGGATACAAACGAACTCCTTGTCTCTTACCTCAAAACTGAGGTGGTCGAGCACAACAAGGTTAGAACCGTCATCGCGAAGAAATGACTGGTTTAAATCGCGAATCTCAAGCTTGCCCATGTTACGCTACCTCCCCGGTCCGCCATTTCAAGAAGTACCGGTCAATGTAATACCTGAAAATTGTGTCGAATGCCAGGCCGAGAAGCCCAAGGATGATCATGTATACGACCACCCCATCCATCTGGTGGATGTTGTACAAGAACCAAAGCCTTGAACCAAGCCCATAATTCGAAACACCAAAGAGCTCAGCTGCGACAAGGCACATCCAGCCAACACCGGAAGCGATACGGATTCCTGCCACGACAGAGGGTAACGCAGCGGGAAATGCGATGAACCGTATGAGATCCCGGCTCTTCGTGCACCCGAGCATTTTTGCTGCCTCGACAAAGATACGGGGAACACTACGGAAACCTTGGTATGTATTGATAATAATAGGAAAGACCGCTCCGATAAAGATGACGAACCCTGCTGACCATGCCGTGAGCCCGAACCAGATGATCGCAAACGGGATCCATGCAAGCGGGGGAATCGGTCTGAGGAGTTCGATGAGCGGATCCAAAAAGGCATCGAGCCTGCGGTTCCAGCCCATCATGATCCCAAGAGGGATACCTATGAGAAGTGCAGCTCCAAGCCCGATAGCAAAGTGGATGAGACTTTCCTCAAGGTCAAGTAAGAGGGTGCCGTCATCGAGGAAACCAATGAATGCGACCAGGACATCCGTAGGAGCAGGAAGAATAAAAGGATTTTTTACAATAAGAAGAGCACACACTTCCCAGACAAGAAGCGCGATGATAATCGCAAGAGCTCCAAGCCACCGGTTCTGATGGATTCCTGATGATATCCTCATGCGTGTTAGTCCTGGATTACAATATTACGATTCTTTTGGTTGAGTCGTGATGACACAATAGTTTTAGAGGCGGAGACATCTGTCATATACATATCAGAGCGTTCAGAGAAAAAGTTGGTAGTATTTATCCTGATATTTTCTTGAAGAAAGAAAGATCAAAGATCTGATCCTTGGTCAGTGGCGTCTTGATGTATTTTAGATCATACTGGATATTTGCGTAGTCAAGGACCGGATCTACGATGAGGTTGGGATCTGATACCCACTTTCCATCCCAAATCTTTAAGGAGGTCTTGATATCCTCCAGTTTTGAACCGGTCTTCTGGGCATAGATTGCCGCGGCTTCATCTGAATTCTTCAGGTTGTATTCAGTCGCCTTCTGGTGCGTGCGGAGGATCTGCTCGACAATCTCCGGGTGCTCGCGGATAAGCTTGCCACTTACCACGAGGACACAGCAGGTATGGTTCGGATACATCTGACCGGACTGGACAACGGTCCTGCCAGTTCCCTGCCCTAAAATTATCGCCGGGGACGGATCGGGCAGGAAGACTGCATCAATCTTGCCGGCAGTCAGAGCCGTTATTGCATCACCGGGCCCCATACCGACAATCTCGAGATCTTTATCCGGAGAGATATTATTCTGCTTGAGCCAGTTGCGCAGGATGGTATCCTGTATAGTACCGGCCTGGAAGGTCGCTATTTTCATTCCCTTGAGACTTTGGGGGCTCGTATAATTCACACCAGTCCGGACTACGAGATCGGTTCCCTGTGTCTGCACAGCACCAACGATCTTTGCATCAAGACCACTACTTAACGCACTTAGAACCGGCGCAGCACCTACATAGGCAACATCAATATTACCGGCGAGCATGGCCTGCATCTCAGGTGCGCCAGTCGGGAACAGATACTCAGTAACATTCTGGACGCCAAGAGGTGCGAGATCCTGCTGCCACATGCCTTTGTTCATTGCCGTAAAGTGGGCCATCTGGTGAGTGCTGGGCTGGTAGCCGATCCGGAGTTCCTTGATCGGTGCGGCTGAAGCCGTCGGAGCTACAGTTGTTGTGCTGGTTGTTCCCGCAGGCTGCGTGCAGCCGGCAGTGATCAGTAAAAGGGCAATGGCGATGAGCGCAATTACCGTAATCCTCATATGTTTCATAAAGGAGAGTTGCTCTGTCAATAATTTAAAAGTGTTCTATGAGGACATTATTTCTCTCTTTTTGTATTAATTTTACTATAAAATTTTTACTTTTGTGCAATATTATTACTATAACTGTCCATATATGGAAATATTTTTTTAAAGATTTGGACAAGACAGAAAAAATTAATCAATAATTAACCTGATTGTATCTATTATATGGTACAGGTGGATCCAATCGACCGGGTCATGCGCGCAGCACTGATCTCAGATGAGGAGTTTGTAACCACTCTCAATGATCTCCTCAAGCACGATCTGCGTATCAGCGTGCGGGAACTCTCAGAAAAGAGCGGGATCGCTCAAAGCTCGCTCTATAAAATCATGCATGGAAAACGGTCTCCTAACCTCTCCACGCTCCGGGCGATCATCCGTGCCCTGCGGCAGTTATATCGCGTGGGCGATGAAGCGTTCATCGGGCTGATTGCCGCCCGCTCTGTACTTGAAAGCGTGGAGGAGCGGATGACTGATGTCGAAGGGCATCGTATCCGGGTACGCGAGTACCCGGTGCATACAATGGAAGATGCAATTGTTGCGGCAGTAAGGGCTGAACGCGAGGGTGCGAGCGCAATTGTCTGCGCTCCTATTGTATCCAGTGTCATCGAACAGATCGTCCGTGTGCCAGTAGCAACGATCATTCCCCGCGAATCTGTACAGGCAGCGATCGGACTTGCGGCTAAAAAGGCGTGGATTTAATCAGTCCGCCACTAAAAACAAAAGTACTATTTGTGGGTGAACTGATGCGAACCGATGTTGTAAGGCTAGGACGCCTTTCAGGAGAGAGGACCGGAGAGATGATGCACTTTCTCTCCTCAATGCGTGCCGACCGCTATATTGCGGATGCAGACGTGCTCGTGGATATCGCTCATGTGCTGATGCTGGACAAACAGAAAATCATCGACCGCGATATTACAAAACAACTCATCCCAGCACTGCTCGAACTGTTCGATGAGGGAATTCCCGAAGAGGTGTTTGACGACCGGTTTGAAGATGTGCATGCAGGTATTGAGACGCTGCTGATCGAGACCGTAGGTGTTGATGTTGGAGGGCGCATGCACATGGGACGGTCACGCAACGATGAAGTGGCAACCTGTATCCGGATTAAACTGCGCGATGATCTTCTCAAACAGATGGCCGCACTTTTAAAAGTCCGCGAAGTGCTTGTTGCCCTTTCAGAGATGCATACCGAAACGGTCATGCCCGGTTTCACCCACCTCCAGCATGCCCAGCCCACCACCCTCGCCCATCACCTCCTGGCCTACGAGCAGATGTACTCGCGGGACTTTGACCGGCTTAAAGATGCATATATACGGGTGAACCTGTCTCCGCTCGGTGCAGCGGCCTTTGCATCAACCGGTTATCCTGTCAACCGCGAACTCACCGCACGGCTGCTTGGTTTTGACGGTCTGGTAACCAACACAATGGATGCAGTGGCAGGACGGGACTTTGCACTCGAAGTGCTTGCCGATCTCTCGATCCTGATGTCCAACACGAGTCGCCTCTGCGAGGAACTGATCATCTGGAGTACTTCGTTCGTGAAATTCGTCTCGCTCGATGATGCCTTCTGTTCCACCTCATCGATCATGCCCCAGAAGAAGAACCCGGACACCGCAGAGATCATGCGGGCAAAGACAGGATCCGTGTTTGGAGCGTTCACCGGTGCCATGATTACGGTTAAGGGCCTTCCCATGAGTTACAACCGTGACCTGCAGGAACTCACCCCCAATATCTGGCGCGGAATGCGGGATGTAAAGGAATGTCTGCGCCTGCTCATCGACATGCTCGCGAGTGCGACTTTTGATACGGAGCGGATGAAGGAAGAAGCAGGTAAGGGGTTTTCGACGGCAACCGAACTTGCCGACACGCTTGTGAGGAACTTTGGACTGCCGTTCCGCACTGCCCACAATATTGTCGGAAGAGCCGTGCAGAAAGGCAGCCTGTCGCTTGCGACACTGGATGAAGCGGCGCTGGAACTCAATGCAGGCATCTCTCTTGCAGCAAAAGGGCTCACCCAGGAGAAGATCGATGAGGCACTTGATGTCGTCCACTCGGTCGCGCTGCGAAAGGCACCCGGGGGGCCGGCTCCGTTTGCAACGAAAATTGCACTCGATGAACGGAAGAAACAGCTCGATAAGGACTCTGCAATGATTGACGAACGGCTGGCAAAACTCTCAAAGGCAAAGGATGAACTCATCACGGATGCACGGAGGCTGGTAGCATAACGGTCGCGCTGAAATCCGGCGATCTGGTGTCATGCGATTACGGTGGCAAGACCCATAAAGGGATTTACATCACAAGCCGCGATGGCATGGCAGTAGTAAAACTCAGTTCTGGTTACAATATCGGTGTGCCGCCAACAACCTGCACCTGCATTGAACAGTCTGTCCCTGCAACACCACGATCACGCGTGGTGAACAAAACTGAGGGGCTGCCGGAT
>JAURZP010000561.1 GCA_030653335.1 Methanoregula sp.
CTCAACATTGCACTTGCCATGTTCAGCCCCTCTATCCACTCGATGCGTCTGCATATCGTAGAGTTCTTCTCGAAGTTCTATACGGGAGGCGGCGTAGTGTATAAACCGTTTAAGAAGACGGTTGTGGATGAGGGAGTGAGGTAGGAAAAGGGCCGTATTCAGCAAAAAGGGATGCAGTGGAATTATGCAGATTACAGTGGTCTGACTAAAAAAGAATTCTACCTCGCAAAAACAGGATAGGGGTTATTTTATCTTTTGAACCTGAAACCAGAATATACAAAGATTTTTTTTAGAAATCTTCTGAATCTTTGACTTTATTTTTGATACATTTCCAGAATTGGTGATCATGATTCCGGCTCATCGGGATCGGAAATTTGATCCCGAATGACACAATTGTGAAACCAGGGAATTTGTGCAGCAAGCTGCTGCACTAATTGCTCGTATGACCAAGCCTCGGCAAATTTGCGCATATCGCACAGAATCTCTCCCGGGCCCGGATCTCCTCATTCAGAAGATTTCATACGATTCCTAAAGTTTTATTTTTTTTCGCAAGCCCCTCAATATTTATTCTATTGAACGAAAAACAAAATAGTATCAGAAACATTACCGGAGGAAAAGCAGACCTTGACGTTATGCGAAGTACGAACCGTAGGGGAGATTACCATTGTCGTAATGCCTCTCCAGATTGACCATGTTGCTGCATTGACGCTGGATCACGAGCTTCATGAACTTGCCGCCCGGGAACCAAAGGCCCTGTTCTGCGATTTTTCACCGACAAAATATATCTCCAGTTCCGGTCTCCGGATCATCCTCAAGACCGCAAAGACCGTAAAAGCGGATGGGGGCCACTTTGGGATCTTCTCCCTCACTCCTTTTGTCGACCACATCTTTACAATGTCCGGCTTCTCAAAAGTCTTCTACATCTATGATACTGAAGAGGCTGCCATCCGGGCGGTTTTACATTAGATACGGCCTTTTTTTTTTAAACCGTTAAAGGAATCCGGCAAAGACAAAAAAGATCCAGAATCCGGCAATGAGAATTCAACTCACACCACGACAACCTTCTTCTCCTTTGCTTTCTTCTTCTTCCTCTCTAAAATACTCTTGACCTTCTTCAACCGGAACAGGTCTTCCCGTTCCCGCTCTTCAATCGCATTTTTGATATATTTTGCCTGGCTCTTTAACTCAGGAATCAGGATCTGCTCCAGCGCATTGACCCTCCTGCGGTTCTTCTGGATCTCTGCCCCAAGCCGCCGCATGGCAGTCTCGGTCTCTGCAAGTTGTATGAGAAGATCCAGTTCAGCCTCAAACCGCTCTGCGGTCTCATCGATCCTCCCGCTCGTAGAGATGATCCCGTACCCCCGTTCCAGCATGCTCTTCGATATCCGTTTCTTCTCAATCACAGGAACCGGAACGCCCATGATATTTTTCCCGGTAATATCGACCGTGATTGACTTTCGGGTAGCAAACGATGCAGATTTGAGCGTGACAGCATCGTCGACTGCCTGTGCGATCATGATGGCGAGGTCTGCTTCTTTAGAGACCACTTCCAGTTCGTTGCGGGAGTTTGAAACCGTGTTTAAGATCTTGAAAAATTCCTGGATGAGCGCATCCATCTTCTCCCGCAGGAGATCCCTGCCCTGCTCCGCAAGCTTGATCTGCGCCTTCTTCCGCATCAGCTCCATTCGCGTGGGCTTGACCTGCTCCATAGCTTAGCCTCCGCTTTGTTCCTGGTGCAGGGGATGGTATTTTTTGATGTAATCCCGCTTAATCCGCTTGAGTTCATCCTCGGGAAGCATCGAGAACAGATCCCACGCAATCTTAAACGTGTCTTCGATCGACCGGTCATCGTCACCCTGCGAGATGAACTCCTTTTCAAACCCGTCGGCTAATTTTAAATATTTTTTATCCAGTTCCGTTAAGGCTTCTTCCCCTACAATTGCAACCAGCCTCCGGAGGTCACGGCCGTACGCATACGATGCGTACAACTGGTCCGCGACACCCCTGTGATCCTCCCGGGTCTTTCCGGCACCGATCCCTAAGTTCATGAGCCGGGACAGGCAGGGGAGGGCATCGACCGGTGGATCTGCGCCCCGTCTGAAGAGGTCACGGGACAAGACTATCTGCCCTTCAGTGATATACCCGGTGAGATCGGGAACCGGGTGGGTGATATCATCGTCGGGCATCGTCAGGATAGGGATCTGGGTAATAGACCCGCTCTTGCCTTTTAACCTGCCCGCCCGCTCGTAGATTGAGGATAGATCTGTATACATGTAGCCGGGATAGCCCCGGCGTCCGGGCACTTCTTCCCGTGCGGTCGAAATCTCCCTGAGGGCTTCGCAGTAATTGATCATGTCTGTTAAGATCACGAGCACGTGCAGGTTATGGGTGAACGCGAGGAACTCTGCAACTGTCAGTCCGCATCGCGGAGCTGCGAGTCGCTCCACGGTGGGATCGTCTGCGAGATTCATAAAAAAGACCACCCGTTCGAGCGCGCCGGTCCGCTCAAAGTCCCGCATGAAGAAAGACGCCTCCTTATGCGTGATACCCATCGCAACAAAGACCACGGCAAACTTCTCACCCTCACCCCGCACTTTAGCCTGCCTGGCGATCTGGGCAGCAAGTTTGCTGGCAGGAAGGCCGGAACCAGAGAAGATCGGCAGTTTCTGTCCCCGCACAAGCGTGTTGAGCCCGTCTATAGCCGACATCCCCGTCTGGATAAAGTCCGCCGGTTTGTCCCGGGCGGATGGGTTGATGGGGGTGCCGGCGATATCAAGAATCGCCTCCGGTATGATATCAGGGCCGCCATCGCGGGCTTTTCCCACACCGCTAAAGACCCGGCCCAGCATATCTAAAGAGACATTGATCCGGGCGGGTTCACCGGTAAACCTGACGGATGTATCGGTTGTATCAATGCCACGGGTGCCTTCATACACCTGGATGACCGCATGCTCTTCGGAGATATCGAGCACCTGCCCGGTCCGTTCCTCCCCGTCCCGCAGGGTAATCTCGACGATCTCCCCATAAGAGGCACCTTTGACATTGTTGACAAATATTAAGGGACCTGAGACATAATCGATCGTCTTATACTCTTTTGTTACCAGCGAGACGGGTTTCATCGTTCCACCTCAAGCGACAGCAGTTGCTTATCGATCTCACCTATCATATCCTGGATCCGGTTGATCTCCTGGATCTCCTTCATCCGCCCGATATCTGCCTTTAAGGAAAGTTCTTGAACTTGTTTTAAGCTGATGCCCCGGTTCATCCCTTCGATCACGCGGGTATAGTAGGTCATGATCACCTTGAGCATCAGGTACTGTTTTTCAATCGGGCAGAAGGAGTCCAAATCGCTGTACGCGCTCTGCTGGAGAAAGTCCTCGCGGATCATCCTCGTCACATCAAGGATCACTTTCTCGCTCTCCGGCAGTGCATCAGGACCTACCAGTTGGACAATTTCCTGCAGCTCGACTTCCTTTTGAAGCAGGTACATGGTTTTCTCTCTTAGCTCCCTCCAGTCAGGTGCAACATTTTTTGTGTACCAGTCACCGATGCTGTCAAGGTAGAGCGAGTAACTCTTGATCCAGTTCACCGAGGGGAAATGCCGGCGGTAAGCAAGGTTCGTATCCAGTGCCCAGAATGTCCCGACCACCCGCAGCGTGTTCTGCGTGATCGGTTCTGAGAAGTCCCCGCCTGGGGGTGACACTGCACCAACAACGGTGATGGAGCCGTTTCGCTCTCCGGACCCAAGGCACACGACCCTGCCCGCCCGTTCATAAAACGCAGACAGCCGGGTGGCAAGATACGCAGGATAGCCCTCTTCGCCGGGCATCTCTTCAAGCCGTCCTGATACTTCCCGCAGTGCCTCACCCCAGCGCGAAGTAGAATCTGCCATCAGGGCGACATCATACCCCATGTCCCGGAAATATTCTGCAATGGTGATGCCGGTGTAGATCGAAGCTTCACGGGCAGCGACCGGCATGTTGGAGGTGTTTGCGATGAGGATAGTCCGCTCGATTAAGGGAAGGTTGGTCCGCGGGTCAACCAGTTCGGGAAACTCTTCGAGCACATCGGTCATCTCGTTGCCCCGTTCCCCGCACCCGATATACACCACGATCTGCGTATCGGACCATTTGGCAAGCGTCTGCTCGGATACGGTCTTTCCGGTCCCGAATCCTCCGGGTATCATCGCCGTTCCACCCTTGGTGACCGGAAAGATACAGTCAAAGACCCTCTGGCCGGTGATCAGTGGCAGAATCGGATCAAGTTTTTTCAGGTGCGGCCGGGGAATCCTGACCGGCCAGACCTGCACCATGGAGAGATGGGTGGCAGTATCGAGCGTGCAGATCGTATCTTCTACAGTAAACGGCCCGCTCCGGATATCGGTGACGGTCCCGGAAACATAGTGCGGAACTAAGATCCGGTGCTCGAAATGGAATTCCTTTACGGTTCCTAAAATATCTCCGGTAGCTACCGTGTCACCGATCTTGACAGAGGGGACGAACTCCCATTTTTTCTCGCGGTTGAGCCCCGGCGCCGATATACCCCGTGCAATAAAATCCCCGCTGAGTTCTAAAAGCACCGGCAGTGGGCGCTGCACTCCGTCATAGATGGAGGCAAGAAGCCCGGGCCCAAGTTCAACCGAGAGAGGTTTTTCGGTATTTTCAACAGGCTCTCCCGTCATAAGACCGGTGGTATCTTCATAGACCTGGATAACCGCATCCTCTCCTTCAAGACGGATGATCTCCCCCCGAAGCGCCTCTTCTCCAACCGTGACCACGTCATACATTTTTGACCCTTTCATACCGCGGGCAATAATGACGGGGCCGGAAATTCGCAAAATGGTTCCTTTAATCATGCCATCACCTCTTCAAAACGATATTATACCCGATTGCTTTTCTCAGGAGCCGTTCAATGTAAGTCCTCCGGTCAACCTCTTTGGATTTCGAGGGGATCGGAATGATGAGCGGGCGGTGCATTTTTTCGATCCGGTCCATCAGTTTCTCATCCAAAGATAGCATGAACTCCTCATTCACGGCCACAATACCGATATCGTCCTTGTACAACAGCGGCGGAATCACTTTTCTGGCGTCGTCCAGACTTCCCGCTTCAAGAACCTCTACACCGGCAAGCCGGAACCCCGAGGCACGATCCCGGTCGGTAACAACGACGAATTTAAACATAGACGAGTTCCTCTTTCAGCTGATCTAATGGAAAATCTGCAGTCTTGCACCGGGAGATGATCCGGATATTGGTGATCTCGTTATATTTTGCCCAGAAATACCCGATAACTGAGGCGACACTTAAAGGATCGCCAAAAAAGGCACTAACACCTTGCTGTACAAGGAACTTTTCTAATTTTTTTTCGATAACAGAGATCTTCTGGGTTCTCATGGCAGAAGGTGAAACATCTGCAAGGAACCGGTATGAAGTTTTTTTAAGTTCCTTTACAACATCTTCAATCGAATGCAGGGTAAGGAGATAGTCCAGCTGGGGGCGATCCAATTCCTTACCACCGCTGATCAGGTATTTTTTTGCCTCTTCAGGATCGATGTGATCCCGGATCATCCGCAGGATTGTCCTGAGATTCACGACATCGATCTCTAACGAGATGATATTCAGGATCAGCCCGTTGTTGTAGCTGGGGATCTTGACCTGTTCGAGCGCGTCAGAATAATAGTATTCATCCAGTGCACACTCAAGCAGGGCAAGATCTCCGGACTTTGCATACTCCGGGTATTCCCCGGTTAAGGGTTTGGAATACCTGATATTCCATGTAGCAAGCATATCGATCACCGCCCGGATATCCGGCTGCCGGACGAGTTCGATTACGGTTGCTTCATCCAGTTCCCCTGCGGGCACGAGGCACTCGAGGATCTCTTCATTTGTTATATGGATATTTTTCCCGCGGAGGATCGTTTTGATGTTCTGGACATCCCAGCGGTGCAGGAATATGTTGATGTACTTTTCCGCTTCTTCCTCCTTAACAAACTGGAGAATCTTTCTAAAGGTCCTGGTAAAATTTTTTCTGAGGGCATATTCAATGCAGAGCACACCGGAATACTGGACTTTTGCTTCGATGATGTCAGGTTTGTAGGGAGTTTTTTCAAGATCGGCAATGAGGGATTCGAGATCCGGTTGCATGACCAGATTATCAAGGGCGCGCTTATCCAGCAGGCGACTCTTCATCCCCCGCATCCGTGCGTTGATGTACCCCCAGTCCATTTCAGTCACCCGACAGGATCGAATAGATCTCCAGTTTTTTTCGTTCCTGTGCCCGTTCCAGCCGGGATTCCACAGTGTTTGAAATGATCACCGAACGGTCGGGCAGGCACACCACAAGTCCGCCAACAGAATCAAGATCCGGGATGATATCGGCGTGCAGGTTTAAGGATGCAAGCGTTTTTTTGCAGAGCACTTCATCCCGTTTGTCCACGTGAACATGGAATATATCTGCTCCCAGAGCTCCTGCTGCGTCCACGGTGAGCTTTTTAAAAATATCCGGGTATTCCGGGCGGTTTCGCAGATCGGAGAGCCGAAGCTTCGCCTCGTTAAATGCCGATGAAAAGAGTTGTTCCCTGACAGTGATCAGGCGTGCTTTGTTCTCTGCACCTGCAATGTACATGAGTTTGTTCTTCTCAACGCCCGCGGATTTCTCTGCATCAGAAATCTGAGATTGCCGTATCAGTTCTGCCTGTTCGCGTGCCTTTTTCTTGAGACTTTCAATAGTAACGCGTGCATTTTCTAATAGTTCCCGTTCCCGTTCCTGTGCACTTTCGTCAACCGATTTCAACAGATTTTCATAGGCCACAAAACAACACCCGCCTTTTTCCGGTACCGGAAAAACCGGAATCAATGTCGGGGTACTCCCGGCTTTTCCGTAATCTTCGATGTTACTTAACCATCAGGATAATCATTGCAGCAACGACAAAACCGAGGATCACCAGTGTTTCAGGAATTGCCTCCAGAATGATGATCGATCCTGCGGTTTCCGGGCGTTCGGCAATCGCACCGGCTCCGGCTGAACCTATCCGTGACTGTGCCCAACCTGTTGCAAATGCACCTGCGGCAAATGCTATTGCTGCTCCAAGGGGAACTTCCCAACCTTGCATTCTTTGATACCTCCCAATGATACAACCTACCCGGTCAACATATATTAATGTATGGGCAAAATTCGGGCGATAAAAAACCGGTTTCAACGGTAGCTAGCTTCCACCATGGCACTACTCAAGGATTTCATCCAACCGTGCGAGTGCTTCTGCAGTCATACACTTTTGGCAAAGTCCCTCTTTTGCTATATCGATAAGGGAAAGAATTTCCTTGTGTGAGAGTGTAGAAAAGCAGTAATTTTTCCAGCGATCCCGGTCAACACAGATCCAGATCTCTCCCAATACCTCACGAAGAACAACACAATCTTCCGCAGAAAAGGATTGCCATTCCTGACCGAAGCTGCGACGGATCTTTTCATATGCATCTTCTACGGCTTTTTCCTTCTGGATCTGGAACCGCCGTCTGCCAAGGCTTTCTTCAGTGCTGCTGGACATGGTGATACCGGTGGGAATTATACCAGTACCGGGTTATATTGTTTTTGCAAGAACCCGCAGTCAGATCATCTCTCTTTCGGGATTTCGATTTTTGCCTGGAACTTCCTTTCTCCACAAAGTATATCGTGAGGGAATGGAATTCATTCAACATGCCCGCATGATTGGGGGAGGAGAAAAAATGCCAGATGTAACACAGGCTGAGGTCGGACGACGACTGTACCATGTTCACCGTGAAAAAACTGTAGAAGAAGCAATAAAAAAGATCCAGCACGGTCTGGGAACGGAGTGGAAATCACTTTCAGAGGATGAGATTATGCTCCTCGGTCACCTTTTACAGTGTACGTGGAACAAGATCGATCAAAAGATCTGGGAAAAAATATCCTTTGCCCAGATCACAAAGAGCGATGTCGGGAAGATCCTTTCCTATGGCAAAGGAGTCAGCCCGGGAAACAACCCATCAATGGAGGCGGTTGCAGAGATCAAAAAGATCCTGCTTGCGATCTCCTGATGACCATACATTTTTCTTAAATTTACCGGTGTTATAAGAGGTATAGGCCGGGAACTTTTACACCATAAATTATAATGTGGCGCAGTTAATGCACTCTTCAATCGAACCAATGCGCGCCACCGCCCCGCACATATCCGGAACGTATGCGAGTGCCTTGCCACTGTTCACCATGATGGCGGAGTACTGCTCCATCACCGGTGAAACGACCATGCAGGTGTCGGCAAAGACCCGCGCACCGCTCTTTTCAATAGAATCAACCGTCTTCTTGTTGGTGTCAATGACACCCTGCGCTGCAAATACGTACAGGGGTTTTGTAACGATTTTGCCGGTCAGCAGGCGGGCGATCGTAGCGAGTTCGTCTGGAGAGCAGTGCGGGCAGCCGAGTGCAACCGCATCGACTGGCAGCACCTTAAACAATGTCTCGATCTCGCCGGATTCAACAGCAATGATTTCAAGACCGGAGAGATCAAATGGGACTTTCAACGCCTCCGGTGTGATTCCATCAACGTGATACAGGGCAACAGCACCGGTTGCTGCCATTGCCGCCCCAAGTGCCTTGAGCCGGTCGCTGTCCGGGTTGAGTCCCGAAAAGAACGGGATGCGGTTTCCCACCAGCTTTCCGGTATGGTAGCCGAGCGCCCCGTAGTGGGCGATGCTCCAGTCGCGGGTATCGGCCTGCACACGGACGATCACCTGCGGTTTCCGGTTCTTTGCAAGATGCAGACCATAGCAGGGAGTCTTTCCTATCAGGGCCGCAGCAAGTGCACCCGGTCCGCCTTCGCGGTTTGTCCGGGCCCCTATCACCGAGTTTGCGTAGCTGACCGCTGACGACTCCGACCAAGCGAGGTGATCACCATACGATGTTTCGCGCAGGTAATAAGGGGTGCAGGTGCATTCAAGACCGATGCCCAGCCGTTCATAAGCGGCAACCACTGCCTGCTGTTTCTTTGCAAAATCCTCGCTCACACCCATCTCCTGCCAGCGTTCCCGGGGCATGCCAATGGGATTTAAGACCGATGGAACAACGGCCTTTGCATTGAGAGAAGAGAGCCACTGGAGACCGTATTCACCGATCGTCTTATAGGATGCCCCGCTCACCTGTGCACTCCGGATTGGCACGAGCCGCTCGGCACCGAAAACTTTTCCGAGGGCTACAAGAAGCTCGATCATCTTTGCCTTTGTCTCGCCCTGCTCCCCTGCAAGGATCCGTTCATCCTCTGGATCGAGATACATCACGATCACCAGGTGGCACGCGAGAAGTCGGCCTCGCGCCCGAGCACCATTGTTGCATCCACACCGACTTTCACATTCGTGCCGTCTTCAAGCTGGCAGGGATCGAGCGATGAGCCCCGGACTCCGGTGATCACCATGATGTCCCGGTCACCGCTCACCCGGGTTGCAATCGCATACTCCACATCATGCGGATCGGTGGGATCAATATCCTCGTCCACGACCACCACATGCTTGAGCGAGGTATGAGCGGCAAACGCGGCCATGATCGCATTCTTGCCATCGCCCTGCGTGCTCTTTTTTATCTGGATCACCGCGTGGAGGTACCCGCACCCGCCCTTTGTCAGCACCACATTCTGTACTTCTGTTACACCTGCCACTGCCTTGTAGATCTTTGGTTCATACGGTGCGCCCATCAGCATCTTGTGCTCATCACCTCCGGGCAGGATGCCGTGATAGATGCAGTCCGGTTTCATGTACATGCCGGTGAACTCGATGATGTGCTGCATGCGGATCGGATCATAGGTGCCGGTGATATCGACAAACGGGCCCTCCTCGGTGAGTTCGGCCGTGATAAAACCTTCCAGCACGATCTCTGCATCGGGAACCTGCACCCCGTTACTGCACCGGTGCACCTTCATCTCCCCGCCCATCAGTTCTGCAGCAAACGGGAGTTCCATAGCCGTTGGCACCCGGGTACAGCTCGCAAACGTGACGGCAGGGTGTGTCCCAATCGTGACTGCGATGGGGAGCTTCTCGCCCTTTGCCATCGCCTTTTTGAGCATCACATGCGTGTGCCTGCCTTCAACGAGCCGGGCTGCCACCCTGTGATCATCGAGCACCTGCATCCGGTGGATCGATGCGTTCTCCACACCATCCCAGCAGGAGAAGACGATCGCAGACGTGAGGTATTTTCCTGCATCTTTCGGGAAGTGGTGCATGATCGGGATGCGGGTGAGATCGGGCTTTTCCATCTTCAGCGGATGGGCCACGACAACCTTGCCGTCAAATTTTGCATCGGCAAGTGTCCGGACAATCTTCTTTTCATCAATACCTAAAGCGAGGGAGAGTGAAGTCCGGCTGGCAGTGAGGTTCATCACCGCACGTTTACCCTCAATATTGTGAAAGAACAGGAGCTTGTCGGTGGTACTCGCCATCTTTGCAGCCTGCATATCCGTAGAGACGGGCTCCTTTACATCGATAACAAGCCCCTTGTTTCGCATTTTTTCTATAAAATCACGCATCGTAACCACTCCAGCGTTTTGCAAGCGTATGTTCCACCTCAAGATGATCGAGCACGCGGGCAACGACCATGTCCACCAGATCATCGATGGTCTTAGGGTGGTGGTAGAAGGCAGGGCAGGCGGGCATGATCATTGCCCCGGCATCTTCGGCTGCGAGCATATTTTTTAAATGGATTTTGGACAGGGGTGTTTCGCGGGTGACAAGAATACATTTCCGGCCTTCTTTCAGGCAGACATCCGCCGTCCGGGTGATCAGGTTATCGGCATACCCGGTCGCAATCGCAGAGAGCGTCTTGGCACTGCACGGGATAACCACCATCCCGTCAATCCTGTGGGAGCCGCTTGCGATCGATGCCCCCATCTTGTCGATGTGGTGGACCGTTGCATTGATGCCTTCAAAAGAGACACCCTCGTGGGTGGCAATCTGCTTTGCAATATCTGATACAATGAGATGGACGGTTGCATCCCGGCACAGCACCTCAAGAAGACGGCGGGCATAGCATGCCCCGCTTGCCCCCGTCACCCCGATAACATACTCTTTTTTCATCATTACCCTGCCTTTTCCTGTGATAGCAATGTCGGAGTGAAGACAAAAAGAGTTTATGCCGGGAATGGTCCGTCCGGACAAAAATCTTACCTGCATCCTGGGGGAGCGAAGACGCGGTTCCTGACCGGTGGGCCTCCTCAACCCTGCGGGCGTCAGACGGGTTTTAGTCACAGCGCGCTTCAATCACCAGCGTGCAGAAGATGACACCGGGCCGTAAGAGAACACGACCCGGTCTTTGATCATCTTTAACCAACCATGAGTTACGGATTTTGTTTGGCCGCAGTAACATCCACTTTGACCCGGTTGCCCTTCATCTCGAGTTTGTACGGTCCGGTAGTATACATCGGGATCTGATTTTTAAGATCAAAACCATTCTCCCTGCCGTAGCCATAGATCTGTGACTGGCCATTGTCAACGTTGGTCACTTTCATCTCAAACCAGCAGTAGATGGTGTCGTCATTGAGCGGGAGGACATTAAATTCAATTCCCCATGACGGGTTATCCACACGGAACTGCTCTGTAACTACGTCCTTTTCACTCTGGAAAGAGTAGGACTTCTGGAGATAATGATCTCCCATGGTAAACGATGGCCTGGCTTGAACGGTTGTTGCCACAGGAGTTGCCACCGCATTTGAAGTGGGTGTTGCTATGGGTACTGCCGGACCCTGGGTGCATCCTGCAACGATCACTCCTGCTATGACCAGTGCAAGGATAACAAATACACGGTGTTTCATAAGCTTGTGTTTGGATACGGGGATCTATTATATTTTATTGATGTATTGTTTGGGTGCAAACCGTTCTTTGTTCCATACGGTTTTAAAAAAGCGTGTCCTGCCGTGTCGGTTTTCTGATATGTAGCACCTCACATGCAGCATCGGCAACGCGTTCCTGCTGGCCGGAAATTGTATATACCCCAAGACGCCACTGCTCGCGCCTGGTGGCATTGAGCGTCCGTACACGCGGAGAGAACTCTTCAAAATCCACAACTGCATTGCGGTTCTTTACCCGGACTCCAAGTG
>JAURZP010000562.1 GCA_030653335.1 Methanoregula sp.
CGCCGAAACCTGGGGGCTGACCGATCTCGCTTGAGGGGGCAGCAGGGGGCCGGTCATCGCATGCCGTTTGATGATTGGCCGGAACAGGAACGGGCACCGGACCGGGCATGTGTCGGAGCATTTTGGGGTGTGAACGGTACCGGAAAGGGCTCAACTACTCCGGAACCGGAAGGGAGGGCTGTTTAGAGAAGCGGACTCAAGAAGTCTGCTTGTAGGCGACCGTCATTAGTTTTGCGATATGCAGGAGGAATGAGGGAGAGAATTATTTTTAAGAGCCGGGCAAAAACCCAAATCATCCATATGAGAAAATAATGATACAATGACACAAGCACCCTGTAACGAAACGGAAAGTAAAAACCTGCAAAGAAACCCATCACGATTTGTATATTCCCGAACGGAAGCAGCAGTCATTGAAAAGCACGATGTCCGGATGAACATCTATAGCGGGGCTGCAGATTGCTCGCTTGGCGCTGTGGTGTACCAGGAAACGGGAACCGGGCACTCCGAGGAATTTATCCACGATAGGAGTGCGTTCATCTATTACATTATTGAAGGGACGGGTGTCTGGGTAATTGAAGATGTTGAATACCCCGTTCAGGCTACGGATGTTGTCATCGTCCCTCCAGGGATAAGATTCTATTTCCGGGGAAACTTAAAACAGGTTCTTGTCACCGCTCCGGCATGGGAGGAGAAGTACGAACGGCATGTACGGACAATATCGTAATTTTTTTGTCATACATCTCTAATAATTTCTGGCAATGGACACAATCATACCCGTTGAATGAATGGTACCCTTGCCTCCATTCCAATAATTTTTCCGTAGGGATACTCCCTCTTCATTTTTTTGGGGGGGCTTACTTCCAAGTACGGCCGGAAAATATCCGGCCCGGCCCCCCCCGTCCCCTCAGAAACCCGGGGGCTGGCCTCTCTCGCGTAACGGCCCAGCCTTGAGCCGGTCATCGCATGCCGTTTGGCAATTGCTGGTACACTACGGGCTCTGGACATTTACTTACCGGCTCTCGGTTGCATTTCGGCAATATTAGTACAGAGATGAGTCATATGTTACATATCTGAGTCAATCTGCGGTATAACTCCGTTTGAAATAATGGCCCGAGTTCTGGATTCCAGGTTCGTCAACCTCAAAAATAAATAAGGTTGACGATAACATTTCATAGACGACTGACCGTAAAAACCCGGTGTCGGTGAATCCTATGGATGAATTGCCCCAAATCCCCAAGTGCATGAGCACCCAGCACCCGGACAATGTCCATGTGCCATTTTTTGCTGAATCGTCCGAGCTCGGTGGCGAGGATGAGGTCAAGGAGGCATATTATGTCTACTCACACCTCAATTGCCGGGAGCAGATGTGGGACTGTGAAGGAAAGGAAGTAGACAACTTCGTAGTTAAAAAGCTCCTGACAACCTACTCCTCGTTTTTTTCAGAGAAAAAACTGGGTCTGGATATTTTCCTCACCCTCCGTGTGCCTAATCCTCAGGTGGAGAAAGCCGAGGCAAAAATCCTGCTCGAAACCTTAGAAAGTATCCCCCGCTCCTTTGACAGTGCAAGACTTTTTTATAAAGAAGATATTGCCCCCATCTTTGAAGTAATTCTGCCGATGACCGATTCCCATACTGCCATCGACAACATCTACCAGTATTACGCGGATTTTGTGATCGGCAAACAATACAAACGGCTCGGCGGAAGGGATACCACCATCGCCGACTGGATCGGGACGTTTGCCCCCCAGCATATCAACGTGATCCCGTTATTTGAAGACCAGAAGAGCATGCTCGCTGCTCACACAACCGTGAGAAGGTACATGCTCGACAAGCAACTCCCGTACCAGCGGGTCTTTCTTGCCCGCTCGGATCCGGCAATGAACTATGGGCTTGTCAGCGCAGTCCTGCTCAATAAGATCGCACTTTTTAATTTGAACTCCCTGCAGGAGCGGACCGGCACTCCCATCTACCCGATCATCGGAGTCGGTTCCGCACCGTTCCGGGGCAACCTGCGGCCGGATACCGTGGACCGGGTCAGCGCCGAGTACCCGTCCGCATATACCTTCACTATCCAGTCCGCATTCAAGTACGAATATCCGCTCGATGCTGTACAGGCCGCAGTAAAACAACTCGAACAGCGCGAGGTTGTTGCACCTGTGGCTATCGATGAAAAACGGTGCAGGGATATTATCGGGAAATACACGCAGGCTTACATTAACGAACTTCTCCCGCTCTCGGATATTATCAACCGGGTTGCAACCCACATCCCGAGCCGGCGCAAACGCAAGCTCCATATCGGCCTGTTCGGCTATACCCGGAGCACTGGCGGTATCACGCTGCCCCGGGCAATTACTTTTACTTCTGCCATGTACTCGATTGGGGTTCCCCCGGAGATTCTCGGGTTATCTGCGCTTGACCGGGATGACCTTGCGTTTGTGCGGGAAGTTTACGTAAACTTTGACCAGGATCTTCTCGATGCGATCCGTTACATGAATCCCGATTCGCCGTTCATTTCACCATCCATGAAGGAAGCAGCAGAACGAATCTGTGGAAGTGAGATACATGATTTGCACCGGCAGGTCACCGATTCTATTCTTCTGGCACTCCACGATAACCGGAATAAAGATCTTCAGTCCATGATCCTGCAGGCAGCAAACATCCGGAAGTTTTTGGGATAGATTCCGCGAAAAGAGCATCGAAGAAATGTGTCTGCTCCGAGTCCGTCACCATTACGGAGGACGGCGATCTCGTGGACACTTTGGACTGGCCGGGTCTCGCGGGGCAGAGTAGCCGGGGACCGGGGTTGGGAGCTCCGACCGGGCCGGTGAAGTGAGCGAAAGCGAACATAAACGAGGACGCGTGAACAGGACCGGGTGTTTACGTGATATTAAAAAATTGAGATAATCAGGATCACAAAAAAACCTGAAAAAAGGGTTCCCGGTCACTTCTTCAGGCTCTTCATGACAAGACCGGCCGCGTGCTCACCGGAGAGGAGCATCCCGCCGAACACCGCGCCCATACGGCTCTCTCCCCCGACTGCATTGGCGGCCATACCGGCAACAACAAGGCCGGGGAATACCTCTTTGGTATGCTGGAGGATATGGGATTCGGCCCGGTCAGCCCACATGAAACTCTCACCCTTGACCTTGAGATTCCCTCCTTTCTTCTCCACGAGGCGAGCCACAACCGCGTCATGGCCGGTCGCATCGACCGTATATTTACAGCCCATGACAAGGGGATCCACATGGAGTTTCCCCATTTCAACGGCAGTCCAGTTGATCACGAGCCCGCTGATCCGCCCGTCTGCCTTGATCATGACATCCTCTACGGACGTGAGATTGAAGAATTCGGCTCCGGCATCACACGCAGCAGCGGTAAGCTTGGAGACTGCTTCAACGGACTTTGCGACATAATATCCCTCTTTGTAGGCAGTGGATTTGATAGAGAACCGGTCAAGCAGGCG
>JAURZP010000564.1 GCA_030653335.1 Methanoregula sp.
CTCGGGTACAAACGGGTTCTGCTGGAGGATGTCGGCATAGAGCGCGGGGTCCTGTGAGAGGAGCCGACCGATAAGCGAGAGCTCGATCTGGTATACGGGGCTCTCGAACTGCCCGGTTTTATTGAGGTCAACGCCGAGCCTGCGAACCGTGTCTGCCATGCAGAGCGTCACGAAGTGGGTGAGTCCCTGTACCACAGCCACGATACGGTCATGCTCATTGGGAGTCGCGATGGTGCAGATCGCGCCCTGGTCCTTAAATATCCTTATCAGTGCTTCCACGCGGGCTTCGTTTGCCCGCGCGGGACAGACAATGATGGTCTGGCGGCTGATGGACTTGACCGTGGGCCCGAACATAGGGTGGAGGCCGATTACGTCTGCCTCCGATCGCAGCATCGCTTCCACCGGTCTCACCTTGAGCGACGTGAGATCGCAGAGCAGCTGCCCGGGTTTTAAGAGCGGGGCGATCCCGTCGATTACCCGCACGGTATCATGGATGGGTACCGATACGATGACGATATCGCACTGCTGTACTATGTCCGCACTGGTGATGGCAGTCTTTCTTCCAGAGACCAGCACTTCGTACCCGGCGTTTTTGAATACCCGGGCAAAGAGCCTGCCCATCCTGCCGGTTCCGCCAATAATGCCTGCTTTCATGATCACTTCTCGCGGATGGTCTCTTTTATGGCCATCCCAAAATGCCTGCCGCCTTCGAGTGCGCAGCCCATGATTTTGTCTCCGGGGGCAAGGTGCACAACCGAGATCGCACTCCCGTCCTCTTTAACGAGCCGGATGGTCTCTGCGTTCTGGAGCACGAGACTGACCTTGACCTTCCCGGCTGCGGCTTCGACTAACAGGAGCGGGCGGCGTTCGATCTTGGTCCTGCCAATGCATACAGTATGCGCTGTCCCTTTCGCATCGGTGACAAGTACCTGCCCGCCGATAGACAGATCCGAGAGGTAGGCAGTCTTGCCATCCGGTAACAGGATGTAGGCATGCACTGCACCGGCGTTCACCCGGAACGGGCGCGGGGCCACGTAGGGATTTTCGAGCGTCTCGGCATGGACAAGGAGCATGGCGGATGAGGTGTTACCCATCAGCATCCCTTCACCATCGGAGAGCATGGAACAGGTATCAACGCAGACACGGTCACCCATGCCTACGGGATGGATCTTTGTGACCGTGAACGGAATGAGGCCGACTTTTCCACTGGTACTCTTGAGGATAGAGGCTACTGCCCTGACCACCGCAGGATCTGTTGTAGTGAGGAGGATGCCGTACACCCCTTTCTCCAGTACGTGGATCGCCATCTCGGTTTCCGCTACGTTTTTTACCCGGGCGATGATGTGGTCGGACTGGGCTACGAGATTCTCTAAGGGAATCACGGTCCAGTCGCTCGTAGTGACGATGACCGGTTTGTCCTTGCCGAGACGGGCGGCTTTGTTCTCGCTCTCCTTATCCGTGATGGTACATTCCGTGACACCGGTGCCGGGTTTGATATCCCCGTCCGGAGCAATGGTCACAATCCTCCCGAGCCGCCTGACGTCTTCAGCCTTGTCAACGACCAGCGCATCCGCACCACTCTCGATAGCAGTTGTTGCGATATCCTTGTTCCAGGGACGGCAGTCCACCCAGAACTGTTTCATTTCCTGTGCCCCAGCACAATCTCGGGATCTGATTCTTCGTGAACAACCCGGCAGAGGGTTTTTACAAAGGTCCGGGTATCTTCGCGCTGGAATGCATTCCTTCCCACGCAGACACCGGCACCGCCCGCACGGACGGCTTGCCTGATGATCTTGAGGGATTCGAGGTCACCGGTCTTTTCTCCTCCGGCAATAAATACCGGCACTGAACACGCCTTTACGATCTTCCTGAACGCTTCGGGGTCATTGGGGTAGTTGGTCTTGATTAAATCCGCGCCAAGCTCCTCGGCAACGCGGACAGCATGGCCGACCGACTGGGGTGAGAACGGGTCAATGCCTTTGCCCCGGGGGTAGATCATCGTAAGGAGCGGCATCCCCCAGCGGGTGCAGTCCCGTGCGACATTCGCGCCTATCTCCAGCATCTTGGACTCGTTGGGAGCGCCGAGGTTGATATGGATCGAGACCGCATCGGCCCCAAGCGCGATTGCCTCTTCCACGGAACAGACCTGCACCTTGTCGTTCGGATCCGGGTTTAAGGAGGTGCTGCCCGAGAGGTGGATGATGAGCCCGATGTCCCGGCCGTGCTTCCGGTGCCCGCGCTTGACCATGCCCTTGTGGAGCACAATCGCGTTTGCGCCCCCATCACTCACATCGGTGATGACCTTTGTCATGTCCAGCAGGCCGTCGATCTGCCCCATCGAGAACCCGTGGTCCATCGGCACGATGACTGCCCTGCCCGTATTCCTGTCCATTATCCGTTCGATCCTGATGTCCTTTCCAATCATGATTTCACCTTTAAGATTTCCAGTGCTTCTTCGACACTCTTGTTCGCATGTACAATGCAGGCCGCGGCCCGCACGAATTTGGCCGGGTTCGCGTGCTGGAAGGCGTTCCTCCCGATCGAGATACCCGCAGCCCCGCCCGCCATCGCTCCTTCAATCAGTTCAAGTGTTGTGCGGTCATCCGTCTTTGAACCTCCGGCTACAACGACCGGTACCGGGCAGCCCCGCGTCACTTCCCGGAAACTCTCCGGGTCTCCCGTGTAGACCGTCTTTACGATATCGGCGCCGAGCTCGGCAGCCACCCGGGCCGCGAGTTTTACCTGGTCGATGTCGTTCGCCACACTGATGTTCTTTCCCCGTGGGTACATCATCGCAAGGAGCGGCATGCCCCACTCCATGCATTCCACCGCGACCATGCCGAGGTCGTGCAACATCCTTTCTTCGGACTCTGCCCCTATGTTGACATGCATCGAGACCCCGTCTGCCCCCATCTTCAGCGCATTGGTCACGGAATTTACCAGCACCTTGCTGTTCGGATCCGGTGCAAGCTTCGTGCTCGCGGACAGGTGCAGGATCAGGCCGATGTCCCGGCCTCCCTGCCGGTGGCCATGGAGCGCGAGCCCCACGTGGCCGATCACGCAGTTTGCGCCGCCATCTGCCACCATGTTGACGGTCTGGCCCATATCGATCAGGCCAGCGATTGGTCCCTCCGAGACCCCGTGATCCATCGGTACGATGATCGTTTTTTTCGTATTGCGGTTCATGATTCTTTCCAGACGAATTTCCTTTCCTCTCATAGTAACAACAACTCCTCCCCCTGCATTCACACACAAATTTATTGTGCAAACCAGAGGGCTTGATCAATACCAGTAATAAAACCGGTAATAAAAGCTAAAGAAGCCAAAAAAGCCAAAAACGCGGGACCATACGGTCTTCGCATTCAAAGACTGTTCAGAAACGATTTCACTGATGCAACGGGCGGGCGAACTAGTGGAGATAAAGACCTTCACGGGCAAAAAAACCCTCATGAATGCTGTAGCACTCGTCCTGCATACTCTATTGTAGGGTGCTTGGGGTATATATTTGTGTGTGCTAATGCTTAGCATGGTCTGACATATCATCAGGCCGGGTGGAATCGAACAACCGTAAGGGTTCGTCGAATTGGAGGGATGGGGTAGGGTGAGTATGTGATGATATCAAATTAATAGATTCAATGATTTTTCAAAAGAACGACAATTTCGAACAATGTCAATTGCGATATTTCTTATTCGATCCGTTTCAATAATTTTTCTCTCTTCATCAGAATAATTGATTTTTCCTACACTTTTCAAAACTTCTTCAAGAAGTAAAAAATCTACGTTTGCCCAGTCAGTGAGAGATGACACACCACATTTTTTTTGAATTTTTGAATAATTTTTAATTAAAAATTCTTTTTCTGATGGATAAATGTTAGGTACTAAAATATTAAAAGGTAAAACCGACAAAATTTCAGAAACTCCAATTTCTGATTGATAGATTATTTTCCAAATATCTCTGTTTGATAATGAGGCGCCATCAATAAAATATGACGAAATTTCATACCCCTTTTTTAAATTCAAATTTGTGAATTTTCCATTTGAGGGTTTAGTGATTTGTTTGGCATTAATTCCATCGATCGGAAAAATTCCGATTAATGATTCTTGATTAAATACATCCGATAGATTTTCAAATTTTTTTACTAATTCCTCGCTCGACCGAAAATTCTCATTCGGTCTAATTATATATGTAGAAAATGAATGGGATTCTTTAAACCACGGGATATTTCGTGGATATATACGACTGCCCGTAAATCCCGGTTGCATTTTAATATACGATTCAATTGAAATTGGTAATTTATTTGCGATAATTAGAAATGTTCGTGAACATGTAGTTTCATCTCGTAAATCGCATTCCAACCTTTTTAGGGTCTCCTGATTTACGCCATATGTATTCAGTTTTCCTTCTTTTATGATCTTTATCAACGTATAACGCAGTTCTTCGGATTGTTTTAACTTTTCAACGGCATACTGGAATGCAATAATATCTTTGTTAAATCTCTTAGAAAATTCACGTAAAAGAATTGAATAATCGAGATTTTGGTTTTCGAATAACTCATTTAAGGTATAATTTTTTTCAGAATGAAATAGTCTATCGTAGACATTTAACAAAAGTTTTACTTCAGGTGAAATATCTTCAAAAGAGAAATTGAATGAGTCGAGATATACCTTAATGGTCGTATTTGTTTCAAGTTTTTTTGTATGTTCGAATTCATGGCACAAAACCATCAACACTAAAATATTTCTTTGGGTTGGAGATAGTTGATTGAATCCTGATTGATTATCGACCCAATATCGAAAAGCAGATTCTTGATTTAAAAAATCGTTAGTCGAAATTTTTACAAAATTTTGATTTATTCTGGGATAATAAAATAAAAAAATTATGTCAAAATTTTTTTGATTTTCTTCTCTTCGCTTTAAACCATCTCTGATATCTTTAATTACATCTCCTTGTCCGAAGTAAGCAAGCATTCTTTCAATTAGCCATAGAATTTTATTTAGAATTCTATCGACAAGTTCCATTATTATAAAATACTGTATTTGAATTGAGAATAAGATTTCCTATATGAAGAATATTTTTCATACTAGCGATTTCCCATTACCTCTTTCGAGAGTCACTTGGCCGCCTCGTTGGGGCTCCCAATGCAGATTTCCGGATCTTGAATCGCTCCGTGACGCCATTTCGAAGGCCCTGATCATATCACAACATATTGTTTTCGAAAATAGGATATTAACGAAGAGTTTGAGGCACTCAATGTAAAAGATGAGAGTATAAATAGCGATAAACAAAAATGGCAAGGATATAGGGGCGAAGAAAAAATGCTCGGTGTGGACTGGAGCGCAATACGTCCACTTGATGGGTCTCAACAAAAAGGGTTCGAAGAATTATGTGCACAACTGGCCCGTCTTGAGATTTCGGCTGGTTTGTCATTGACCCGAGTGGGGACTCCAGATGGTGGTGTTGAGTGCTATACTATTCTCAATGACGGTAATGAACTGGGGTGGCAGGCGAAATATGTCAACGCGATTGAAGATTCACAATGGTCGCAGATAGACAGATCAATAAAAACTGCATTGGAAAAACATCCTCATCTTATCAGATACTACATTTGTGTCCCATGGGACCGTCCGGATGCTCGCATTGATAATCGAAAATCTGCTCAAGAACGCTGGGATGACCATGTGATAAAATGGACGGGTTGGGCATCAGACCGCCGGATGGCGGTTGAGTTCATTTATTGGGGCAGCAGTGAACTCATCGATCGGATTAGTCGTCCGGAATTTATTTCAAAATACCGTTTCTGGTTTGATGCTCGGGCATTTGATAATCCTTGGTTCACGGCACGTTTGGAAGGGGCTGTGCGGGCAGCCGGAGCACGATACACTCCCGAAATTCATGTCGATCTCCCGATAGCAGCCGAATTCGAGGCCTTCGGACGAACCAAGCATTTTTTTGATACCCTCAAGTCACACGCCCGGGAGATCCGTAATGTCTGGAATTTCTTTCTCTCAGAGAGCAAATCAATGGAATCATCAACAGAAACCATCAGTTCAGCATTATCATCACAGATACCTGCGATTCTTTCAGAATTAGGAGCAATAAAAGATCAGCCAATCGGAGAGCTTCCATTCCGCCGGATATCCGACCAGATTAATTCCACAAAAATTATCGCTGACGATCTTGCAAATCTCCTATTTGAAAAGGAACAGGAGTTTAATGCAAAAACTAAGCAAATTCCTGAAGGCGTAAAATCCGGATCTAAAGAGACGAATCCATTTAGCAGCCCTCGGTATCGTCTTATCTTATTATCCTCTGCTCTGACATATGCATTGGAAGATCTCGACCATGGAGATCATGTTGCCGACAACAACCTGATGATCCTTAACGGAGATGCCGGAACTGGTAAAACACACCTTCTTTGTGACGTGGCCCGGCAACGAATCTTAAGCAATCAACCGACAATCCTTCTCATGGGACAACAGTTCGTTAGCCACGATGCACCCTGGACTCAGGCATCCCAGCAACTTGATTTACCTGGAATGTCTGCTGAAGATTTCACCGGTGCACTCGAAGCTGCAGCACAGGTTGCCGGCTGTCGTGCTCTCGTACTTGTTGATGCCATAAATGAAGGAGCCGGAAGACTGATCTGGCCGAATCATCTCGCGGCATTTATCTCACATTTTCAAAGATCTCCATGGATCGGGATTGTATTATCAATAAGATCATCGTACGAAGATGTTATTGTCCCTGAAGAAATCCGTTCTCAGGCTGTATTAGTGACACATCGTGGTTTCACAGAGCACGAATATGATGCGATACGAATATTCTTCACTCACTACAATCTTGAACTGCCATCGACTCCACTATTAGCTCCCGAGTTTCGCAATCCGCTGTTTCTTAAAACGCTATGCAAGGGCCTCAGTCAAAAGGGAGAGCGTCGGTTACCCCGAGGATTTCACGGGATTACGGCTGTGTTTGCTCTTTATCTTGAAGCAATCAACGTTCATCTCTCATCTTTACTCGGGTTCAATAAGAAAGATCCGCTTGTACAGCGTTCCCTTGAAGCATTAGCAAAAGAGATGTTCAAAACTGACGAACGCTGGCTTCCCCGACATAAGGCAGAGGAAATCATCAATGCATTATTACCGGGGCGTGAGTTTGAACGTTCACTCTACCGAGGGCTTGTCGTTGAAGGGATGCTGACAGAAGAAATTGTGAAAACGGATGGTACAATAGATGACGAGGTAGTCCTCCTAAGCTATGAACGATTCTCAGACCACCTCATCACAAAGATGCTTCTTGATACCCACGTGAATCCTGAAGATCCTGCCTCTGCGTTTTCAACCGATGGTCCCCTTTCATACTTAAGCGATGAGAAACGATACGTTTCACCGGGTCTTCTCGAAGCGTTGTGCATTCAGGTTCCCGAGCGTGTCGGTAAGGAATTGATAACTCTCGCTCCCCAGTTACTCGATACCCGCTGGAGTATCGGAAATGCATTCAGACAGAGCGTTGTCTGGCGGATCCCCAATTCATGTACGACTGAAACACGCGAAGTCATCAATATCATAAATCAAAAAGATCGACAATGGCAGGATACTCTCGATACACTTTTAACAGTGGCGACGATACCGGATCATCCTTTTAATGCAATGTTTATCGATCAAAATCTTCGGCAAAATACAATGCCGGAACGTGATGCTTGGTGGAGTATTTACCTGCACGATTCATGGGGAAAAGAAACTGTTGTTGATCGATTTGTTGAATGGGCTTCACTGACAAACAATTCAGTGAAAATTGATGATGAGAGCGTTGATCTTTACTCAATAATACTGGTATGGATGTTTACAACATCGAATCGATTCCTTCGAGATCATGCTACGAAAGCTCTTGTGAACTTATTATCGGATAGAATCGATGCAGTTATACGCCTTATTAACCGGTTTTCCAATGTAGATGATCCCTATGTTGTGGAGCGGGTCTATACGGTAGCTTACGGGATAGCACTGCGGAGCCATGATGCAATCGAAGTCGGGAAACTTGCACAGTGTGTTTATGATCGCATCTTTGAAACCGGAGAACCACCAGCCCATATTTTACTCAGGGATTATGCCCGTGGAGTAGTTGAACGCGCGATATTTCTCGAATCGGATATTAAGATCGATCCGAATCACATTCGTCCGCCATATAAAAGTACATGGCCTAAAATTCCAACAAGAAAAGAGATTGGACCTTATTTACCGGATCGAGAGCGTGGTGCTTGGAATGGAGGAGATTTATGGGCAAGAAATCGAATTGCAAACTCAGTATTGAATGATGATTTCGCATTTTATGTAATTGGTACGAATTCTTCGATGGAGTCGAGTCACTGGTTGTCTCTGCGGCTTCAAGATCCCGTGTGGTATTCACCGGATGAACGCTTATCGATATTAGTAGAAAATCTCTCTCCAGATGAAAGGTCTGCATGGGAAATTTTCCAAGAATATGATGAAAAATTACAGAAAGTATTCTGGAAGAATATGCGAATACGAGTTGTCTCTGTCGAAGAGGACTTGGAGAATTCCGCAGAGTCCGAACCTGATAATGAAGAATCCGATCCAGAAATATTGCAGATGCAACGGGAAAGGGAAACTGCTATTTCGGCCTTTAAAAATGCATTAAGTGAAGAGAATTCAAGCATTTTTGAAAAAATACGCGATGACCTCGTTATGGATAAGAAGAATCCCCCCCGGTTTGATCTCAGCTGCATCCAGCGTTATATTCTCTGGCGTGTTTTCGATTTGGGCTGGACAACAGAGAGGTTCGGCCAATTTGATAAGTTTTCAATAGGATTTGAGGGTCGCGATGCGAAAAAAGCTGAACGAATCGGGAAGAAATACCAGTGGATTGCGTATCATGAAATCATGGCTTTAGTTTCAGATAATTTTCAGTATTATGAACCATTCAATAGAGACGAAATTGACCACACCTATGTTGGACCTTGGCAAATTCTCATTCGGGATATTGATCCATCATGTATCGCGAGATCTTCTCATACAAAAACATCCCGATATGAAAGATCACCTGTTTGGTGGGCGCCAGTAATGTATGATGGATGGGATACACCCCCCAATCCGCGAGAATGGATACAACGTAATGATAATTTACCAGATGTCAAAAATCTCTTAAGAGTCGAAAATCCCAAAAATGGATCTTATTGGTTGAATTTATATGGAATTATTACATGGAATCAACCAACCCCTCCAAATTACAGTTCAACTGAGGTCGAACGACGTGAGATCTGGTACACTGTCACCGGTTTTCTTATTCACAAAGAAAACACCGACGCTTTTCTGGAATGGGCGAAGAGTGTTGACTTGTTAGGGCATTTGATTTCGCAACCTTCAGATCAGCGGATTATGCTCGGGGAATATGGGTGGGCTCCCGCATATCAGTATTATCAATCAGAATATTTCGGAAGTTATGGTTGGGCACAACCTGATAGTGATTGTCCCTTAAAATTGCTTATTACAGCGTCTCGCTATGCATCAGGAACCAATGGATTCGATTGTTCTACAGAAGAAAATGACACGTTTAGACTACCGGCAATTGAAATCATTAAAAATTTAGGTTTAATATGGGATGGGAGTAGAGGAGATTTCGTAGACTCATCAGGAAATCTCGCCGCATTGGATCCAACTGAGGAACCTGAAGACCCCATTTGTCTATTGGTTCGAGAAGATTTGATGAGAGAATATCTCGCTCAGGAAAATCTTACAATTTGCTGGATAATCAACGGTGAAAAACGTGTTTACGGAGCACATTTTTCAATGGAACATTCGCCACTTAGAATAATGGGGGCGTATGTTTTAGGTGATAACAGCTTCGACGGCTTCATAAATTACAAACTTGAAGAAAAAGGTGAAAACTGATGTATCTTTACGGGCTTTTCCGGTAATTGATCTGTTGCGGGGCGCCCTCATTTTCAAACAGCAATGAACGCCGCCGCCCCCAAATAGACGCACCCGCGGCGGTTTTGGTGCATGACAAAAACTGAAACTTCCCAGCCCCGCCGTGCCTCGAAGAGGCCCTGAGGTGGGGAACTCTCGCAAGATAACAACCAACCCGGAAATTGCCCGGACCAGAGTGACCAAACCCCTCACTCAGCACATGGAGACATCCCACCTCTTGCCGGTATCCCAGCTCCCCTCATTGATTTCAAAAATCCGGGCAAACCCCCTCAAATATCACGGCAACGCCCCACCATACTCAGCAAGGGCTGGGCGGTTGCGCCACCCTGATACCTGAATTGTTTGACCCCCACTTCATCCAAAATTCCCCTTACCTTCCGGTTTGCTTCAGCAAGATTCATCCGCGCAATCCATCAGAGTCTACTTTGTCAAAGGGCCCCGCGACACACAGAAAAAAGGAAGTAACACTGTATGAGAAATTCATTGAATCACAAAACTATACCGGGACTGACGATCAACCATCGCCCGGGTTCCGGTGCAGGAAAAATCACGGAGTGTCGCTCATGAGCCGGGGACCGCGTCCGCACCGGGCACTCGCTGAAGCAATGCCGATCGCACAGTTACGCGGCGTCGTCCAGATGTCGGGCCTCGGGCCGGAACGCATCTTCGACATCTCGATTGTATCGAAGCTTCCAATCACGTTCGCCCGGGTCATGTTCGCGCCGCAGATCCTCGCGGCGATCGTGGAGATTGCCGATGATTTCAAAGACGAGATCACCCAGCTGCGGATTATCGCCCGGGACGCTGCCATCACGGCCGAGCTCTGGCTGCGATCCAAACACGGGACGTGGCGGTTCTTCCTGGTCACGGCAACCGGGCTTGTCGAGATCGACCGGGAGGGAAAAACGCTGCCGGCCAGTACGACCGCCGGGTGAAAGCCGGAAAAGTTCCACGAACTTTTTTTAACCGGATATCCGCGGATTAAAATCCAAACTTTTTCCCGTGCCGGATTTTTCCGTGAAGGCATGTACCGGGAAATTTCCAAATGACTTTTTTCAACGACCGGTTTTTCCGGAAAATCCATACCGTATGAAAAAGATCGCCCCGTATATTTTGACAGGCAAAGGTCGTCCTGACAATGTTTTGTCTCTTCTCCCCTTCCAACCCCATCGTTCACGAAGGAAATCTCCGTCGTAGACCCCCATCCTGGGAGACCCTGACAGGTCATAGGTATACCAGAGGTAATTCTGGTACAACGGAGCCCACCACGATACCGGTTGTACCACTTTTCCCCGCATCCCCCAAATTGGGAGGTCATAATTCGGAAAAACGCAGGAACATACCCGGAATACAGGGTCAGAGAACGGCGGGAATAATTGAGGTCATATTTAGCCACATTTGGACGGCAAAAGTCAGGGTAAGATGGAATTTAGCCTGTAATGGGTTTTTTCAGGGTCCGGTTTCGGGGTTCGGGAGAGGGTGTCTGACTATAATAATTCCGGGTGCAGATCGGGAAAGCGAGCGAGCCCCTCTCCTCAATCCCGGTCGACGCCCCACCATACTCAGTAAGTGCGAGGTGGTTGAGCGGTTACAATTGCATTCCAAGCAGTTCTTTGAATATACGAATGAATTTGTTCGAAGATTTGATGACATCGGTTCAAGTGTGAAATAACGGGCATCAGAATTTTTCCGCCAATCGATCTACCGCTGGGCGCCCATATTCCGCCACATCGCTAGAGCGCCCTCACCCCCAAGCGATTGACGCCGCCGCCCCCAAAGGGAAGCCCCCACAGCGGGGAACACTCGCGAGATCACAAACCCTCCGGGAATTATCCAACAAGGGGTGGGAACCCCTCTAAAACCCGGGAGGGGCACCCCCCACGGCCCTGTCTTGGACAAGAGGTGGTACCCTGTCAATGGCGGCACCCGCATAATCAGTGCTTCGCGTGGAGTCCCTGTCTGAAAACCCGTTTACTGGTCCATCCCGGGGAGGGGAAGACCCCCTTGCCCCTTACTTCAAACTAAATGAGAGGACGTGGACTCTCTTTCGCCCGCTCCGTGCCGGAAGGGGACGATCGGATTCTTTTTGTGAATACGAAAGATAATCTGTTTATTGCTACTCTTCCGGCTCGTGCCGGGTATCACGTTGTGCGGGAGTAATTTTTCCCGCCCGACCAGCGATCTGTTTCTCCTGTGACTTTACCCGACGCTCAAGTTTTATGAGATCTTCTTCCGGGGGGAGGGTTTCAGGCCGGATTCCCCGCTTCAGGAGCAGATCGCGGATATCCTGATTATTCTGGACATGTTCGACCGTGATTGGATCTTCTCCCTGCATATCTTCCTTGGTCACATTGAAGTTCGTGATCTCCGTTGCGAGATTCTTAGCGGTGATGGTAACGGTCGGAAGGAAATCGGCGAGTAGCCGGTTATCAGCAATTTCCAGATGTTTTTTCATCATGTGGGTAGTATGGCCCCCGAAAAGAGCCATGTCTCCTTTGCTCCGGATGCGGGCAAAACCTGATTCATCAACTCCCCGCTCGTAAATATTCCGCGATAATTCTTTTTCTGATTCTTTCAGTTGTTTTCTCGCTTTCAACCGTTCAGCAAGAAGAATGTGATCTTTGATGATCTCCTGTTTGCGTGTCTGCACCGCAAAATAACTCTGGCAAATGCAATCTCTTCCTTGCGGGGATCACCGTTCTGGGCGATAAGATAACAGGCATAGCGGGTGAGTAGGATATCTTCCAGTTCTCGCATTGAACCAGAACCGAGAGGAACCATTTTGTTGACGTCAACAAAATGGTCTGAAATTGCATTATTTGAGTTTTGGCAAGATTCACGGGCTTTTTCGATAACTTTCAAAAAATTTCTCCACTCGGTATAACCAAGGAGGTTTTGTAAATCCCGGGCGAACCAGAACTCGACACCTTCCTGTACCTGGACATAATCCTCGAAATTTTTATGAAGGTGTCTGATAAGTGCTTGTTTCATTTCCCGGTTCCTGGTTTGAGATTATATTCTCTACAGAGATAAGCTGGAAGTATTGGCACTTATAGTATGCCGGTGCGGGGTGAAAATAATCTTTAAGATTTTTTTGGTTGTTCATGCGGGGAGGCCTTGTGAAATAACAAACATTACGGGAATTTTCCGGCAAGGTGTGGTTACTCCTCCAAAACCCGATAGGCCACCTCTTCCCCCCACCTCCCATTTAAGTGAGGGGATCTACTCAGCTGTCTGGTCAGATGGTGTGGGTTGTAACGAGAGAGGGTCTATGCGATATTATGGTGTGAAAACACCGCCCGTCAGACAGTCCGGTACCGCAACGGGGATTGTGCGAGAACCTTTTCACCTTTCCGGTCTGTTTCAATAATTGATATTGTAACATCAGCATCGTAGGGAATGGTAACCGGAAGTTCAGTTGCCCTGATAACAAAATATCCCCGTTTGTTGAATTCCGCAGGAATGGGAAACCGGTAATTGCCGGGATCGTCTTTTACAGTGATCTGCACGCAGTACTTCGGTTCTGCCCGCGGTATCAGCCCCTGGCCATCGACCCGCAGGGATTCGCTGTAGGTTTCCTGGGATTTCCTTCTCTCGTATTGTGCCAGGATCCTGAGGCCATCGTATTCCATCCGGCTCATGCCGGATAGATAAGCTGGCGGGACGTTTGAATTGTACGCAATGAGCGGGATATGGTGACCGTTTTTTTTAATTGCTGATATGATGCTTCACGCGCAAAACACATCGTCGGTTTTTGCGAAAAAAAGCCAATCAACCGGATGCGGTCCGGATAATCCGGTGTTCCGCGGTCACTTTCCCGACCTCGGCAAACATTGCGGCGATCGGGCAGAGACGGGCAAGGGTCTGGTCGATGATCGTTGACACAAGGGCCTCGTCCGCATCGGCCCGTAGCGTGATGATCAGGTGGACATGATCGAAAAATGCCGGCATGGTCTTAACGCGAGTTCCATGGATGCCAATCGTCAGCTCCTCCGGGACAATGCCATTGTCCGACAGCGCAAGAATAATCTTCACGCCAACGCAACCGCCGAGCGAGCCGACCAGGTACTGGATGGGGTTGGGCACCTTCCCGTGCCCGCCCATACCGACCGGGGCTTCCATAGGAAAGGAGATCCCTGACGATGTGAGAGCGGTAAACGCACTATCGCCATTGTACGTGACGGTCATGTCAACCGGTTTCCACTCCATCCTTGACTTGTCCCAGGGGATTTCCGCACTCATACTTACCGGTTGTCCCTGCTGGATAAGAAATCATGCGGCGCGGGGCGGTGACCTGTCCCTCAGCATGAGAGGGGGATAATCATTTCCGGTAACCCACCATCCAATCCTCATTTATACCAATCATTCCGATTATTCCTGAGAGATAGTGCACCCATGGCCCCGTACGATCCACCAACGACATTTACCTGGAATGCTGCCGACTATCACAAGAGTTCCCCTGCCCAGCAATTGTGGGCAAAAGAACTGATTGCGAAGCTTAGGCTCTTAAAGAATTCCCGGGTGTTGGATATCGGGTGCGGTGACGGCAAGGTGACTGCAGAGATCGCCTGCCAGATTCCGCAAGGGAATGTCCTTGGGGTGGACAATTCACCGGAAATGATCCGGTTTGCCAACAATCATTTTCCGCCGGATAAATACCGGAACCTCTCGTTCATGCAGGCAGATGCCAAGGCCCTGCCATTCTCTGAAGAGTTCGATGTGGTATTCTCAAACGCAGCTCTCCACTGGATTACGGATCACCGGCCGGTGCTTGCTGGTATTGCACGCAGCCTGCGCCCGGAGGGAAGAATTTTGATCCAGATGGGCGGGAAAGGGAATGCAGACCAGGCATTTGAGGCACTCGATTCCCTGCTGAAGAAACCGGCATGGGGTCAGTACTTCAGCGGTTTCTCTTTCACCTTTGGTTTTTTCGATCCTGCGGAGTACCTCCAGTGGTTGATCGCATCAGGCTTTGAACCCGGTCGGGTTGAGCTGATCCCAAAGGACATGACGTATGCAACCCGGGAGGATTTTGCAGCCTGGATCCGCACCACCTGGCTCCCCTGGCTGGCCCGGTTGCCGGAGCATGCCAGACCGGAATTCATTGAAGCGCTCATCGATGAATATCTTCAAAAGTTCCCTGCAGATGACAGCGGGACAATTCATATTCGTATGGTCCGGCTGGAAGCAGAAGCAAAAAAAATGCCGTGAGACTAAAAAAACCTGATACGGTCCGGTGGAATGGGTTCTTCACAAAACCAACCTGTAAATTCCATCGACATATCACTGATGACTCCGGAACAGATCCTCCGGCTCGACTCTTCCCTTCTTTGTCCGGTCAAAATCCTTATCAAAACTTACGATGGAGAGCCCATACTGTTCCGCCACCGCATATTGATAAGCATCGTCAAAATCCAGATGAAATTGCCCTGCAGCATCGGTAATCTTTGAAAAATCTTCAGGTACTAGAGACAAAACGTGGATGCCACTCGCAATAATATCCTCATTGACAAACGTTAAGAATTCTAATAACTTGTGCTCCCTTAAGTAAATCACTCCAAGTGAATGTAAGGAAAAATCACTCACATACACATTTGAAAGATCAGCGCGAGAAAAAAAATTCTTAACTTCCTGCACATGTGAGCGACGGAGAATATATTCAAGAAAAATGTTGGTATCAATAAGAAACATCAGGCTCTCCGCCATTCCAGAGCCTTGTGTTGGAGATCCACAGACGAGTACCTGTTGCCAAGATCTGCAAGTGTCCCTTCAGCAACACAACGGAACTTTTTAGACGATTTCTTTTTCGAACGCTTAACGAGTTCATCGATATAGTGAATGGCGTCTGCACGTAAATCCGGGGGCAGTGTCTGGATTTTTTCTTCGACTGAACTGGATGATGATGACATTATACTCATTACACTATGGATTTTAGGGAAATACAATTCTTTCGTATGAGTCATCTTTTTTTAAACCAGAAAAAACGGTAAAAAAATCCTGAACGGTCTTTAAAAAAAAACGTAGAAAACCAGTTCTTAATAAAAAATGCTGATATGATACTTCACACATAAAACACCCCGCCGCCCCCAACGGGATCTCCCCGCGGCGGTTTTGATTCCTGACAAAATGTAACCACCCTGTCCGGCCGCATCTCAAAGAGGCCCTGATGCAGGGAAGCCTCGTTACGAAGAACATTCTCCAAATCCCGCCCATCACCCATCTCTCTTGCAAGTCCCGAGCCCGGCTGGGGACTAAAGAACCCCTCCGGAAAAAAACGAAAAGGGGGCTCTTCACGCCCGGTCAAATGTCACGGTCTTGCCCTCACTAAACAGGGGCGTTAACGTAAGCGCACGGACTTTACCATCCGATCCGGAAGCAAAGGAAACCCCGCTATCAAATGCCGGGCCCCACTGCGGGCATTTTGCAGTAAAGTTGTTTGCATCCCATGGCGACAGGTTGTAGATTACCGGTCTCTTTCCAAACGTCACACTCAGGTTCCCGTTCACTTCGGTGACTGTAGCTTTTCCGTAAACATTATTCACGTATGACCCGGTGTACCCGGAAAGCGCGAGTGGTGGGGTTGGGTTTGCCGGCCGGACCGGCTTTTGCACAAGGAATGTTTCCTTTAACTTCTCGTATGCACTCCGGGATGGTTCACTCAAATCCGGGTTCTCCCTGCCGAAATACCGGTTATAGAATGTGAGGCCAAGAACATCAGGCAAGCTCGCATCGGGATCGTTAGCAAGGATCACAATTCCAATATCCTTGCCTGGGACGAACAGGACCATTGCATGGTTGCCGGCCGTTGCACCATTGTGCCAGACAAATGATGGCGATCCCGCCTCTTCCTGGTACATCCATCCCTGGCAGTAATACCTCTTTGAATCAGTCATTACGTTTGCAACCGGAGTCTTTGGGGTGTGCAGGTAGGCCATGTTCTCCGGGCTGATGAGCTGCTTGCCTTCGAATGACCCGTTTCCCATGTTGAAGATCGTCCAGGTTGCCATATCCTTCACGTTTGCATTGATACCACCGGCCGGTCCCATGACATAGGCAAAGTCATTGAACTCCCAGTCGGGATCCGTAGGAATTGGTCCTACCGTCTTGTCGCTCCGGACGGCGGTCGTGTGGAGGGAAGTGTGGTCGGGTGCTGCCCGGAATGCGGCATAGCTCGAAGATGCACTCGTCATATGCAGCGGCGTAAAGATCCGGGTCTGCAGGTCATCCTCCCAGCTCTTCTGGCTCGTCTTTTCAACTGCTGCCGCTGTGACCAGGAACGCAAGGTTCTGGTACTTGAACTCGGATCGGAAGCTGGAGACCGGTTCAGCATACCGGAGAGCATGGATCATGTCGCTCCTGTTGAACCCGGCGAACGGAAGTTCTGTCCCCCAGTA
>JAURZP010000565.1 GCA_030653335.1 Methanoregula sp.
GATGAGAAAGTGTTTGATACAATTGTCGAGGGACTCAAAAAACTCGCTGATGCATTAGAGACGGATGCACCAATACAGGAAGCGTTAGAGATGATTCTCACTGCATCTTTCAGCACGACCGGTCCAGGATATTATCTGATGGAAAAACGTATGTTCGAACTTTAAACCGCTCTTTTTTTCCTAATAAATCACGATTTTTTTATACCGCTGGTTGTCTCCCTGCCTGACTGATTCAGTGGGAGATACAACCAGATTGCGCAAACAGTGTCTGCGGAATTGGCCCCGCGACATGATGCCGCCATGATGATTGAGGAGCCCTCATAGGGATTTGAGCACAGGTTCAATGAGAGGAAGGAAGGGGAAGTGCCCGGTGTGCGGGTTGGTGAAGGCTGAGTGGATTGATCGGGAGGCGGGGGTGAAGCTCTGCGAGCATTTTTACAGCAGAGGGGTGAGGGAGAATGCCCGGGGGTTGGTGTTGTATGACTGTCCTGCCTGCCCTGCTCTCGCACGAGAGTACCGAGCATTACACGCCGCAGTACATCCTCGATGCGGTGATCGCCTGCATGGGTGCGATTGATCTGGACCCGTACAGCAACAGCCGTCAGATCCCGAACGTACCGGCAGCGAAGTACTACACCGCTCAGGACAACGGGCTTGTGCAGCCTTGGGTGGGGCGGGTTTTTCTCAATCCTCCGTCCGGTTATGAGGTTGAGCGATGGTTCTTAAAACTGCTCGTAACCATCGAGAAGGCGGTTCTTACGGAATTCACCATCCAGGACCTGCAACGGCTTACCGGCTGGTCCTACTCCTGTATTTACAAAACGGTGAAAGGGTACGACAGCCGGGGCAGGAACTACACAGGGCTCCTCGAAAAGTGCCCGGCCCTTTCATTCACTGACCGGACGGTGACCGTGACCGAGACTGACGGATATGCGGTACGCCGCAGGACCGAGGCGTTCGAGGGGGATAAGGAATTGTACCGGCAGTGGAAATGTGGCGGGGCCTGCTGGCTCGACCGCGACCCGAAGGATGGCGATGGGGGTTCGTTTGCTGCATTTCTGCATGTTTCCTGCAACTTTGCTGCAACTGCAGCAAATGAAAAAGGCGCTCCCGGTGCTTCCGGTTCCTGCAATGGTACTGATATTGATAATAATTCTGTACTAAGAGAAGGTGAGTTGCTGCAAAACCGGAATTATACTGCTACTCAGCAATCAGGTCCGGACACACTTCAGAGTCTCCATAATTCCGCATTTGCAGCAAACGAAAATCGATCTCTGCCAAAACCGGCCGGATTGGAAAATATCGTAGCTCAACATTCCCCGATTGATTGCTGCACTTGCAGCAAACGTGCCGCAAACGTGCAGCAAACGACCGCTCCTGCAGCAAAACAGGAACGCACCATCCGGGCAAATGATTACAAGAAACTCGAATCTTCGGAACCAAAGACCGCGTGTTATGTCTGCGGGAGGAAAGGTTCCTGGTTCATAGAAAAATATACCAATGAGCGTCGGGGCCGGTCAAAGGATAAGCAGGAAGCCCGGCGGGTGTGCCGCTCGTGTTACAATGATGCGGTGAAGGTTGAGCAGATGGCTTTAGTCCCGTTGCCGGGGACGGTGGATGTTTCCCGGTGTGAGCGGGTTACTGCGGATGTAGGGAAGTGCTCGGTGTGTGGGTTGGTGAAGGCTGAGTGGATTGATCGGGAGGCTGGGGTGAAGTTGTGTGAGCATTGTTACGGGAGGGGGGTGAGGGAGAGTGTGCGGGAGGCTGGTGTCGTGTGAATGAGAAAGGAAGGCCCTTCTCCTCCGGCGAAGACCCGTCTTTTTAGGCCCTTATAAGGCCCTTCTTAATATGGGGCAAACTAATAGTCAGGATTCTTGAGGTCGGGACATCAGGCCATTCTCCTCCATGGGAGCCCCCAGACGCTATGGCATGAGCAGTGCATTGCTGCCCCTGACACGGATGTAATCAGGAATATAAGCGAGTTTGATTATCGTTGGGGAATTCAACAGAGCCAAAAAACCATTAACTTAATTTCGAAACATATTTGGTTTAGGTAAATACATTATGCATTGTGTCTCTGCAGGAAGAAATAGACTCTAAATCAAAGGAGATCTACACCGATGCTTACTCAATGTCAATCGGTGAGTTGATGAATTTATATGAGGATGGAGAATTAGATATTCATCCCGAATTTCAACGATTTTTTCGATGGACTGATGATCAACAATCTAAGTTCATTGAGTCAATGTTTTTAGGGATACCGATTCCTTCAATATTTGTATCTCAACGAGAAGATGGGATTTGGGATGTTATAGATGGTTTACAAAGGTTATCTACAATATTTCAATTTGCAGGAATATTAAAAAATGAAGACAATATTCCGTATCCTCCAAGTGTTTTAACCAAAACAAAATATTTGCCATCATTAGAGAATAAAAAATGGGATGCCAAATCAGATCCACCCAATTCATTAACCCCCAGTCAACGTATTTATCTTAAAAGACAAAAATTTGATATAAAAATTGTTAAAAAAACGAGTGATCCTGAGATAAAATACGAACTATTTCAAAGAATCAATAGTTTAGGTACAAAATTATCTGATCAAGAATTAAGAAATTGTATGCTGATAATGGCCGATAAATCATTTTATGACTGGATGGCTGCATTATCAGAATATATTCCATTTCAAAACTGCGTTTGTTTGAGCGACAACGATATTTTTGAACAATATGATAAAGAGTTAGTTTTACGCTTTTTTATCTTCAAAAATATTGAATCTGACACATTAGGAGAGCAAAAAAATATATCTGAATTCATAAATGACAATGCGATTAGTTACACAAATTCAAATATTTTTAATAGAGAATTAGAAGGACAAATATTTAAGAAGACATTCGATTTATTGAATGAAACTTTATCAGAATCGTCATTTAAAAAATTCAATGCAGAAAAGAATAGATTTGAAGGAAAATTTTTAGTTACGACTTTTGAAGCGACAAGTATAGGAATTGCATCTAATATTGAAAGATGGTCTAATTCAGGGCTACCTCTTGACAGATTGACAGAAATACTAAAACAAAAAGCTCGTGAACTTTGGCAAGATCCAATATACTTATCGAGTATAGGTCGAGGAGCGCGTTTTAACACCCGTGCAAGAACAATAATACCCATCGGAAAACGAATATTTGTGCCGTAACATGGAAATTGATACAGAAGAATGTCTATTTACTCATCTTCAAGAAGAGCTAGCTTGGCGGAAAAAAGAACTAACTCACATAAAATTTTTAATTGATACTTCTAATACGAGTGAATTGG
>JAURZP010000566.1 GCA_030653335.1 Methanoregula sp.
GACTTGCAAGCAGGGTCCGTAGGGTCAATTGAAATTTTCCGGGCAAGGTCCGGCAAATTTTTTTCAGTCAAGGTCTGCCCGGAATTTTTCAATCAAGATCCGATTACAAATTTTTTAGCAGGGTCTGATGCTTTTTTTCCGCATGCTCGCTCTTCGGAAAGGCACATACGGATTCAAATTTTAATCAAGGTCCGGTTGAAAAATTTCAAGCAGGGTCTGCTCAAAAGTTTTCAATCAAAGTGTGGCTGAAAAATTTCAGGCAATGTCCGGTTGATCGATACGCGACTTTCAAGCAGGATCCGTAGGGTCAATTGAAATTTTCCGGGCAAGGTACGGCAATTTTTTTCCAATTAAGGTCTGTTCAGAATTTTTCAATCAGGATCCGATTATAATTTTTCAGACAGGGTCTGGTAATTTTCTCCGGGCGTGGACCCCCCCGGACCAGTGAGAGGGGATGGGGCTTGGATTAGATATAGTACTAGAAGTTTCACTTTCACTCTCCTCATGGCTTCACGTTATCAGGACTCAATCAAGACTTGAACACAGAATTATTTGTGAGTATGATGAGCGATGGCTGATACGAACCGGAAAAGAAATCTGCTACAAGTGCATGAGGATACCCTTACTGTACCAAAAGTGATTCAGGAAGAGTTACTTATCGACTTGCGGCATCTCATAACCGACACACGTTCTGCGGTTGCAGTTACCATCAATGCCGGGCTGACACTGCTCTACTGGCGGATCGGTGAGCGAATCCACCGGGAAATCCTCGGCAAGGAACGTGCAGGATACGGGGAACAGATTGTGCACGCACTGAGTGCACAATTAAGACTTGAATTCGGAGAAGGGTTTGGCAAACGCAACCTTTTCAATATGATTCGTTTTGCTGAAGTTTTTCCAGACGAATACGTTGTGAGATCCCTGGTACCCACGCTCAGCTGGACACACATCCGGCTGATTATGTATATCGATGACCCGCTGAAACGTGATTTTTACGCGGAGATGAGTCGTATCGAGCGATGGAGCACACGAACACTGCAACAGAAGATCGATTCGATGCTTTTTGAGAGGACCGCCCTCTCGAAAAAGCCTGACCTTCTCGCACAGCAGGAACTCTCGGCCCTCCGCACAGAAGACCGGATGACTCCTGATTTGGTCTTTTTTCGATCCTTATATTCTTGATTTTCTCCGGCTCAGGGATACCTATAGTGAAGATGATCTCGAATCTGCCATCCTGCGGGAGATGGAGCAGTTCCTCCTTGAACTTGGCGCCGGGTTTAGCTTTGTCGCACGGCAATACCGTATGGTGATCGGCAACGAGGACTTTTATCTTGACCTGCTTTTTTTCCACCGGAAACTCCACCGGCTTATCGCAATAGAATTAAAGATTGGTCATTTTAAAGCAGCGTACAAAGGTCAGATGGAACTTTATCTCCGGTGGCTTGAAGAGCATGAGAAAGAATCGTGCGAGGAACAACCCCTTGGATTGATCCTTTGTGCTGGTGCAGACCAGGAACAGATCCGCCTCCTGCAACTCGATAAATCCGGGATTCATGTCTCTGAATATCTTACCGATCTCCCACCCCGCGAAGTGCTGGAGCAGAAACTCAAGTCTGCGATGCAGGCCGCACGGGAACGACTGGCGGCTCAGGGTGCGAAGAAATGAGGGGAGGCCAGGTTCGGATCAGTCCCTCCCGGACCTGTGCGGTTAAGGAGCTCAATTTATGATTAGTGCAAAGGGTGTGCTACCTTCGCATAATCGGATATACCCCCGATCACACCACCAGCCCGCCGCCACCACGCTCACTCGCAGCCGCACGCCATGTAGGCGCGGACAATCTCCGGATGTTTAGGAAAGGGCAAGGAATTTTTTCTTTATGAAGGGATCGTGTGAAATTTTTATTGAAGGGTTCACCTGAAAATTTTTTCAGCCAAAATCTGCTCAAAGTTTTTCAGCGAAAGTCCGGTTGAAAATTTTCATACACAGTCCGGCCGGGAAATTTCCTGCAAGGCTCCACTCGTCCCCGCTGAAGCCCGGGGCTGGCCGGATCTTGCAAGCGCTGCGCAGCTGGGAGTCGGTGTGATACGGGCGATCCGGATTAGGAAGATTGCAGAGGGAGTTTAATGTTGTCATTGTACTGGACAGGACTAAAAAACAGAAGAACGCGGAGACTCGGGCGACAAAACTTCCACTGTAAAACCCCCCTCCCGGATACCTGCATTCCCACCCCCCAATCCGGCTCTGCTACGGCCCCGGATTGTCAATCCGGGAAGGTCATTTCCCGAACTTGTGCAAAAAACCGTACACTTTTACACACTTTTTTAAAGAAAGCATTTTGCGCACGATTTAAGGCAAACGGGGCGTTTTTCTTGGCGCTGTAAAACGCTATTTTACGCTATTGGGAGGCGAAACTCAGAATGGCCTTGGGGTTGCACGGTCAAAGTGAAAAGAAGGCCTGTTTTTGGGATCGATCATTTAAGGCCCGGGACACACAGGAGACCTGCACTTGTTTTCGCCAACTCAAAAATAATCCAGAGCGACAATCTAATTTTGATCCACCTCAAGACAAGTTCCACCCTATAGCGATATAAAGTGAGGTGGGACGTGAAAGAAACGCTTTTTTTGGGGTATAAGTGAAGAATTATCTCGTCATACATCGACGTGAAATACAGGTAATTTCCGGGTGTGAGTGGAGATGGGGATGACTGTAGAAATCCCAAACTCACTTCTACGACGTAGACCCCCTTTCCATAAGGAGTCCCGGCTCTTAAAAAAGTGCCTAATTCGCGAAAAATGGAGCTATATATTTTCAGAAAACCTCAAAATGTGCTCCGTTCGACTGGATACGGCATAAATCGGGGTCTAAAAAGAGCTCAATTGGGCTCAATTGGCGGGCAGATCTCTTGTCTTATGGGCTAAAGTAGGTGGAAAATTAAAGGAAGGCCTGTTTGGGGGGTCAAATCGAAGTATCTTCACGTCGGACACAGACGTGGATTTCACGCATCTTTCCGGACCCCCTGTTCATGCAAAATATCCAGGAGTTTTCGATCGAACAGAGGGTGATCTGAGCTAAAACGGGGCTCATTTTAGGCTTTGTTTGGAAATTTTAAGGGAACGGAGGCCGTGACGTGCCCGGATTGGTGACGTTGTTAAGTGCATAGAAAAAGGGGATTTTGGGGGTGTGAGTAAGGGGGACAAGGGCGAATTTTTTATTTCAGAGTTCGCTTGAAATTTTTTCACACAACATTCTGCTCAAAAGTTTTCAATCAAAGTGTGGCTGAAAATTTTCCGGCATGGTCTGGTTGATCAATACGCGGCTTTCAAGCGGGGTCCGGAGGGTAGATTGAAATTTTCCGGGCAAGGTCCGGCATTTTTTTTTCAATCAAGGTTTGCCCGGAATTTTTTAATCAGGATCCGCTTATAAATTTCCAAGCAGGGTCTGCTCATTTTCTCCTGGCATGGACCCACCCGCTTAGGATGAAACCCGGGGGCTGGCCGGTCATCACAAGTAGAGTGGTGTAGCCGTGAACCGGTACACAAGGGGCGTTTGGCACTCACCGGAGATCATGAGGTGGAGGAACGGCCCGATTATTTTTTTTATGTATAATTCAATTGATCCAAATTAAGTATTCAAATGACAATCAGGATCAAGAAAAATCAATGGGGAATCGAACATTTTTTATGAAAATGTGTGATGTTGGTTTCCAAGAATTCTTTTTGCATCCATTGAGGTAAATTATTGAAATTTTTTATATCTAAAAATCGCTTATCGCAAAGAACCATTATACCCTTATCGTTCTCTGAACGGATTACACGGCCAATAGCTTGTAATGATTTGTTAATGGCAGGGAGAGTGTATGAAAGAAATTGACCTGGTTCGGGTCCAAACTTATATTGATAATATTGCATTTTTGATCGCTCAAAAATATCATATCTTGCCAAAGGTAATCCGATTACCATAACACCGACAAGTAAATTTCCAACATAATCAATTCCTTCGCTTAGCCGACCTCCACTGACAGCAATTAATATACCCCGTTCGCCATGCTCCGGAAGTGACATGAATTTATTTTTCAATTCTAACGTGGCCTCATTGCCTTGTGGTTGTATGAAAACGTTCGGAACCCCATCGTCTTCTAAAATTTTTCGACACTTTCCAACCATTTCATACGATGAACAAAAGATTGCAAGATTGCCGGGGATTTTCACGAAATCTTTGAGGTATTGAGCAATCTTAAGATTATTTTTATTTTCTTTTTTCTTAGCGTTCACAACACGGGATAATGTCGTGCAATCATTCGCAATAACCAATTTTCGATTCTCACAGGGAAATGAATTCGGCAGCGTTATCATTTTTATTTCCTGTTGACTACCGAATAAAATCTGTCCATATGCTTCAGGAGGCTGTAATGTACCACTCATTAAAAGAACTGCATGACTGTTAGATGCAATCGCCTTCATCATGGATTCGGGATCAATGAATTTTAATTTGAGTTGAGGATCATTTTCTTTTTCGTCGGTTTTTTTCTTAAGGAAACATTTTATGACGGCTGGGTTTTCTGATTGTTCAAGAAGGATCGATACGAAACTCCAGATACTGTTGATACTTTGGATATCCCCATCTCCGAGATCAATCTCAATGATTTCATCGTTTTCCGGAGAAAATAATTCCAACAATTGTTGAATAACCAGTATTTTTCTCCGGAGTTCAGTAATTGTTATTGTATCTTTTCCAGGGGATAAGCCAGAGATTAAAACAGCGGGATCAAATATCGCATCTTCTTTGAATTTTTTATTTGATTTTGCAAAAAATTCTGATAACGATACCAGAATTTCGCGAATGAATTGAATTATTGAGGATGTTGAAAATTTTTCATTAAGAACATACGGTCTGACATTAGGGCTTTCAAAAAAAGCACGCAACTGCAAAGCGAAACCACTTTTAGTAGTATTTTTTTGTTCTCGTTTATTAGAAGGGACAGGTTTTGAGTTATCTATCAATTCAATAACTTCGTCAACACTTGCTTTGTTGATACTAACAGAAAACATACTGTTAATTGCATCAGGAAGATTGTGTGCTTCATCAAAAATCACGATAGGTGATTTTGGGGCAATCTTCATTCTTCCGATTTGAGTTGGATCAAAAAAGTTACTAAAAAGGGTTTTTCTTACAATTGGATTCAGGAGATGATGGTAATTGCACACGATTACATCTGAATAATTTGTGGCGTGTTTCATCAATTCATATGGACAACAGGGCTCTGAATTTTTTTTAATTTCAGTCTCATCAATGTGTGTTGTAACAAATTGTACAATTTTATCGCATAATTCAATTGAAGGTTCAAATTTTTCACTGAAATCACTCAGCATTACCGAGTTGGCATACCAGGAACAATCTTCAAGTCTTTGAAATTCAGGATCCTTGTTATGAAGAAGATTCTGTCGGGAGTTTTTACACAATTTTCGACATCGGGTTAATAACGCTTTTTCATTTTCGTCAAAACGTTTACAAGATTTATTTTTCCCGATGATGTAAGCATATTTTAAATCGGGTTTTTTTTGGGACCTGATGAGTTCGAGTTCCCTCGTGTAGATCTCAATCTGAGAGACCATTCGACATGCAATAATTATCGGACGAGGATTATCTTTTATTGCCGCGAGAACTGCTGAAATAATGCTGGTTTTCCCACTGCCGGTCGGCGCATTGATTAATCCTATTCCACCATTCTTTGCAATATCATATGCAAAGTCGAGCATCTCAGTTTGATGTGGACGATATTGAGAATATGGAAAAAATGAGTGATAATCGTCCATGTTACTATGTGAATACAGGATTTTTAGGTAAATATACTCGTAGCTTTTGAAATGAAATACCGTAATCACTTTTGAGAAAACGTTTTTTAAAAAGCGAAATTATTTCTTGACCCATCTCTACAACTCATTATGCCCGACCTGGACCCCTTCTTCTCGAAAATAAATTCCTGGTCCTTCACGAAACACCGGGTCTGGAACCGGTGCCAGCGCCAGTACTATTTCGGATACATCGCCCCCTATGTCAGATCCGCCCCGGTTGTGGATCCCGAAAAGATCCGGTGGCTCAAGACATTCACCTCCAAATTCGTTGTCCAGGGCCAGCTCATTCACGATATCA
>JAURZP010000568.1 GCA_030653335.1 Methanoregula sp.
TTTTACGATTCGCAGTTATCGGCTCTCCCTTTGTCTTATAATGATTGTACTTTTACTTACCGGGTTCCTCCTTCTTAGTGGATGCACCAGTACGGCTACGGATTCCGGTGTAGTCAAAACAGAATCCGGCCCGGTCTCCGGAACCACCTCCGATGGCATCCGGGCTTACCTCGGTATACCCTATGTAGCGCCCCCGACCGGTGACCTCCGGTGGAGACCTCCGGTACCGGCCCCGCCGTGGCAGGGTACCCGCCAGACAACCGCGTTCGGGCCGGCATGCCCGCAGGTTGTCCCGCCGTATACATCTGCAGAAGGCCAGCCTGGGAATATGAGCGAGGACTGCCTGTACCTGAACGTCTGGACCCCGGCACGGACCGGGGATGAAAAACTTCCGGTCATGGTGTTCATCCACGGCGGGTCATTCCTTCAGGGGGCGGGCTCCATACCACTCTATAACGGGACTAACCTTGCAAAGAAAGGCGTTGTTCTTGTCAACCTGAATTACCGCCTGGGACCGCTCGGCTTCCTTTCCCATCCTGCTCTCGCAAATGAGTCTTTGAAAAACACTTCTGGCAACTACGGGTTGCAGGATCAGGCCGCTGCCCTCCAGTGGGTAAAGAACAATATCGCGGGATTCGGAGGGGATCCAAACCGTGTTACGATCTTCGGGGAATCTGCCGGTGCTACAAGTGTTCTTGTCCATCTCGCGGCCAATGACACGAGGGGGCTGTACCGGCAGGCGATTGTCGAGAGCGGTCCTTTATGGACAAACGGGTCTGAGATAAATATCATCAGCTCGAAGGCAGAAGCCGAACAGTATGGTGCAGAGTATGCAAAAAGCCTCGGGTATGAGGGCCCGGATGCTATCCGGAAAATGCGGAGCGTGGATGCCTGGACTCTTGTCAATGCAACACCCGATCCGGCATCGGAATTCTGGAAGGTCCACACGCTCCGGTTCAAACCGACCATTGACGGACTCCTGATCCCTGAAGATCCGGAGAAGATCTTCTTTGAGAACCGGCAGAACCCGGTTCCCCTTATTATCGGGACCAACACCGATGAGGGTTCAACGCTTGCCGCAAATACCGGGCTGAACGTTACCCAGTACAAACAATATATCCGGGAACACTTCGGTGAGTATGCCACAGAGGTTCTTGAAAAATACCCTGCAACCACCACAGAAGAAGTCCAGCACCAGATGGAGCGGATCATGACGGATGTTGATTTCAGCGCTGCGGCAGAGTTTGTTGCCGGGTCCCAATCAAAGTTGAACAATAATACGTACCTGTACCGGTTCTCGTATGTGATGTTGCCGGACAGTCCTCTCGGCGCATTCCATGGCGAGGAACTCTTCTTTATCTTCCGCCCTGCCGCGATTGTACCGGATCCCGTGGGCGCCCGGGTCTCCGATATGATGATGGATACCTGGGTACGGTTTGCAAAGAACGGCGATCCGGCTGGCGGCAATGTCACGTGGCCGCAGTACACCCGGGAAAAAGGCCAATACCTTGACATCGGGGTAAACCCGGTTGTGAAGACCGGATACTGATTATTTTTTTTAATTTTTTTAGTCCCAATACGTTCATTTGAGTTCTTCTCTAAAAAACTCCTGCCCGGGGACAGTCTGTCTCTCCCGGCCCACGACGGCGTCCCCTCTCACGAGAGCGGCCAGCACCCGGGTTTTAGCAGAGACGGGGGACTGGAATTTCCACGATGAAGAAGAGGTATGTGGCATTTTTTTTAAGGATTGGGAAGGTTGTTGGTGTGATGGGAAGGAAGAAGTGACGGAGGGGGTTTTGTCATCAGGAACCAGGTACTGGATCATATCGAATCCGGAGGAAGTAACAAAAAAATACTCTGATATGAATCAAGGGCAGGGATAGACAGATTCAGTTTTAAAAAAAATGGGGTATATCACACACGGCCTGCAATAATCCACTCCTGCTGAATTGTTGCAAATTTTCTATTATTCTCCTCATACATTCTTATGATCCGCACTTTAAAGTGCTCTGGCACTCTTAATCCGGACCGCTACTTTGGAATACAAACTTCTGACCTGTACTCCCAATCGGTTTCATCCAGCCGGTT
>JAURZP010000569.1 GCA_030653335.1 Methanoregula sp.
ACTGTAGAAAGAGATGTGCTTTATGTCTGAAAAAAGGAACGTTCATCTTTTTTTCGATGACATGGATAATGCGATTCATCGTATCCTGCACTTTACTCAGAGTATGACATACGATGAGTTTTTGCATGATCTGAAGACTCAGGATGCGATTGTTAATTCAGTAAAGGCGCCGTTCAAGCGATTTCATTGTGCTCCTCCTTCTGATGAGTTCTTGAGCGCTCAAAGGACGTTGTGATGAAATGAACAAAAAGGATATAGGGGTATTTACAAATTGTTTTTCGAGGCGTTAGTATGAATTCAGAAGAACAGATAAAAATAATCGATCAATTTAACAAAGCCTCTGTTTTGGTTATTGGCGATCTCATGCTGGACAGATATTTAAACGGCACAATGTCCCGGATATCTCCAGAGGCTCCGGCTCCTTTAATTGATATTACCTATGAGAGTTTCAGGCTCGGTGGTGCGGCAAATGCGATTAAAAATATATGCGCTTTAGGGGGAAACGTTTTAGCTGCCGGGATAGTTGGCGATGACTGGTTCGGCAAACGACTGATTGGATTATTGAAACAGGAAAACGTTGACATAAACGGTGTAATTGAAATTAAAGAGCGCCCGACAACTGTCAAAACCCGGGTAATTGCAGGACAACACCAGATTATCAGATTAGATCGTGAATGTAAAGACCCAGTTAATGATCAATATTGTCAGTCCATTCTGGATTTTATCAGTAAAAATATCGAACAGGTGGACGTAATTCTTATATCAGACTATAATAAAGGCGTAGTTACTAACATACTTTTAAAAGGATCAATAGAATTAGCAAAGAAATTTAAAAAACCCATCATAGTGTATCCTAAAGTTGAGCATTTCCTTGACTACAAAGGGGTTAACGTTGTCATCACGGATCTGGAAAAGGCTGCTTCGGTCACAGGAATCCGGCAGATAAATGAGACAAGTATCCGAAATATGGGTCAATGGTTGTTAACACACCTGGAATGCGAATTTGTACTCATCACACGTGGGAAAGATGGACTCTCTCTCTTTGAGAAAAAGGGGAGTGTTACACATATACCTTCAGTTGCTGATGAAGTACGAAATGTAACCGGGACTGTTGACACGATGGCAGGAATAATTTCACTCTCTCTGGCATCTGGCATTTCCACTATGATCGAATCAACACACCTTGCAAATATCGCCTTAGGGATTGTTGTTAAGAAACGAGAGGCTGCTGCTGTAACACGGGATGAATTAAAACACAAGATACATCAGATTAGTAATGGGAATACAAA
>JAURZP010000006.1 GCA_030653335.1 Methanoregula sp.
ACCTTGCGGTAGAAATTGTAAAAGGAATTTCCAGTTTTCATCAATTTTCATTCGCTATACCCTCTTCCCACTCTCCTATTTCCTCTCCTTATATAAATATTCACTGCTAAAGTTAGCGCTTATGCCTTGTCGGGGGCATTATGGTGATGGAGGGTATGGCTGAGATAGGAACCCTGATTGCATTCATCGGGTTCTCGTTCAGCCTGCTGGGCGCATTTACAACCATCTTCTCCTCGTATGCCCAGATCCTGAATGCGATCGTGGGTGCATCCCGCGTCTTTGAAGTCCTGGACCAGAAACCCGGAGTGGATGACCGGAAAAATGCACCGGCAATGCCGGCAGTTGACGGGGATGTAATCTTTGACCACGTGGACTTCTCATATATTCCGGAGCGGCGGATCCTCACTGACAATACGTTCCATGCCCGGCCGGGGCAGGTCTTTGGACTCTGCGGCCCGACTGGTGCCGGCAAGAGCACGATCATCAACATCTTAACCCGGTACTATGATATCGAGAACGGGGCGATCCGCATTGATGGCAATGACGTGCGGGAAGTAAAGCAGGATACGCTCAGGATCCAGATCGCGCAGGTGCAGCAGGAGCCGTTCCTCTTCTCTGATACGATTATGGCAAACCTGAAGTATGCCCGCGAATCGGCAACAGACGAGGAATGTGTGCAGGCAGCCCAGCAGGCAAATGCCCATGACTTCATCCTCCAGCAACCGAAAGGTTACCACACCATCCTTGTCGATGGCGGGACAAACTTATCCCAGGGCCAGCGGCAGATGCTCACGATTGCCCGTGCGATCGTGGCAAACCCCCGCATGCTCATCCTTGATGAAGCAACAAGCAACGTGGACACCCGGACAGAAAAACTGATCCAGGAGGGACTGCTTGCGCTCCAGAAGGACAAGACCTCGTTTATCATCGCCCACCGGCTTTCGACGATTCAGCACGCTGACCAGATCCTTGTCATCGACAAGGGGGCAATTGTCGAGCGTGGCTCACACACAGAGCTGATGATGAAGAAAGGATTCTACTTTGATCTCTACATGAGCCAGTTCCGCGGGAAGCTCTCGGGTATCGTAATGGAGTGACCGACCACAAGGCATTCAACCGCTTACGGATTATTCCGGATCCTGCATGTCCGTTCAAAGAACTATCCGAAGAGGAGCATCACTCCCATGACCCGCGGAAAAAAACCTGAGGCTGCGATAGCGGAAGCAAAGACATTTGCAGAGCGGATGGGATACCGCTGGACAGACAACCCTCATGCGGATCTCGCGTTTGATTTCGAGATCTTCAAACCGCTGTATTTCCGGCTGGTGAAAGTCAACCAGACCCGGTTTACGATCAATGCCGAGGCATTCTATGAGGAACTATTCCCGGATGAAATCCTTGGACTCCGCGAGCTTCCGTTTCCGCCTTTTATCCTCCGCGAGCTCTGGCTTCGCACCCGGCACGAGCGGGCCTGGCGCCGGCTGGGGGTATATGATCTCTCGGTTGCTGAAATTGGATGGTGGGGGCCGGATAATTATACAAACCCCCATGCCCGGTGAGTCTCCCCTTTGAAGTGACTCTTCGGGAGATCCCTTCACCCAAGATCATTTCTCCGACGGAGGCCCTTACAGCCGATACCCCTTGGGGAACCCTCCAGTGGAAAATGTGCCAACACCCGACAAAAACTCCTTTTAAAATCGTTATTTTCGGAAAATATCCATTTTAAGCGGGAAACACCCGGCCAATTTAGCGGGCTTTGGCTGTTCCGGAAAAATGGCACAAACTCCAGCAGGTTTCAAGGGGTGATCCGCCAGCCGGGAGTGGATGTGATTGAAATTGCAGATCTCCGATGGATTTTTTTTAAAAAGTGAGGTTTTTCGACCTGAACTGAAGATACCTGACAAAGGTGATTTCTCATAATATCTGCAAAGCCTTCTCATATAGGCAGGAGCCCCTTCGCCCCCAATATTTATTAGTAACATATGTTTACTAAGTGAACAGGTATTACTAAGGAAGATGCGTATGGCAAGTAAAACAAAAATATCTGATGGAAACTCCACCGTTCTCCCGGCAGAGATCCGGAAACTGCTGGATCTCGGGCCGGGCGATACACTCTTGTGGGAAGTCCGGGAGGGAGTCATCACGATTCATCCCCACAAAAAGGAGACGCTTGACGGAATCTGCGGCATGATCAGTGTTGGCGGGGATGCAGTGAGCGAAAAGAAGCGGGCCCAGTCCGGTGAATGATGATCCTTGTCGATTCATCTTTTTTCATCGCGCTTGCGGACCGGCAGGATCAGTGGCATGAAAAGGGAAAGAGCCTATTGCCCTCAATTGTCGGAGAGACGGTCGTGATATCAGATCTGATCCTTTCTGAATCCGTGACGATCATAGGCCGGCGCAGCGGTGGGAAAGCCGGGGAGCGGCTCTATCATTATTTTATCGACAATTGTGAAATCGTGTTCGCTGATGAGCAGATCTTAAAGAGGGGTATGGCGGTTTTCCTGCGGTATGACGGGACCCTGTCCGTATCGGATGCAGTCTCTGTTGCTGTCATGGATACGAAGAATATTAACCGGATTCTTTCGTTCGATTCGGACTTCGACAAGGTTGACGGGATCGTGCGGTTACATGGATAACGGTCAGGGTGAACCCCCTCACCTAGGGTCCCTCGTTGTAACTTTTTGTCCTCCTATGATCATTTCTCCGACGGAGACCTGTTTCACCGCACCCGTCTGGGGAAACCTCCATTGGAAGCGGTGCCAACACCTGGCAAAAATCCCCTTTAAAATCGTTATTTTCGGAAAACATCCCTTTTATGCTGGAAACAACCGGCCAATTTAGCGGGCTTTGGTTGATCCGGGAAATTGGCACAAACTCCAGCAGGTTTCAGGGAGTGATCCTCCAGCCGGTGACTGCTATGGGCCAAACACACGATCTCCGACGGAAAAAATGGTGAAATTGGGAGGTATCTTTTCCTTAAAATACATATAACCCGCCGGGTCCTGTCCCTCCATGGGCATAATAATCCCCGCCGCCAAATCTCTTTACTTGGAGCCACAGTACCATGAAGATTCTTGCTATCCACGGGAGTCCCCACACCACTCGCAGCACAACGAGAAAACTTGCCGGCTTTGTACTTGAAGGAGCAGCAGAAGCCGGGTCAGAGACCGAGATGCTCGATCTCTGCGACTTGCGGGTCACACCCTGCACAGCCTGCAATGCCTGCTCGCTCAATGGTGTATGCGTAAATGATGACGATGTCCCATCAATTATTGAGCGGATGAAGGAAGCAGACGGTATTGTGTTTGCATCACCGGTCTATATTGATAACGTATCAGGCCAGATGAAAATTTTCTTTGACCGGCTCGCTGATGCAATTCACTACCAGCTGCTCGCAGGGAAATACGGTGGCTCGGTTGCAAGCACGCACACGTCCGGAGGCGACGAGGTGGTGGCATACCAGAACCATGTACTGAATTATCTTGGCGTGATTGCGGTAGGAGGCTTAAGTGTTGCAACGGGTGGGAACATAGACACGGTTGATGCAGCAGAAGTTTCCGCACGGGCACTTGGAAAAAAACTCGCAGGCGCGATCAGGAATGGTTTTTCTGATCCAACACAGGAAGAAGAGATTGCCGGCAACCGGGAATTTTTCAAGGATATCGTAGTAGAGAACCGGGATTTCCGCACAGAAGATTATGAGCGGTGGGTGCGGATGGGATGGATTGGGTAAATATTCAAGCGATAGCGGCAGGATAATTCCATGCAAAGGATCCTCTAATACGGATCACATACTTCAGGCACAGGAACAAAAATCCGAAAAAACCTTGTTTTCATTTTTCAATGGATTAGGATCATCTATCGACTGTATCTCCCAAGGTACCCAAAAAGGAGCAATCCAAGGCCAAAATGGCCCCCGTTTCCTGGAAAGGGCGACCGGTCGACCGGCCTGTTTCGAGGGTTTTTGGGGCTGTTTTTTCAGATGTCTCTGTTTCGGGCTCTGAATGGGGAACCGGCAGTTTTAGAGCGATAAAAACCGGCCTGTTTGGAGCTGTTTGGATTGAGGATCGGGATCTGGAATAGGCTAAACCAAATATGGGGGAAAATGAGCCTGAATCGATGGTATGACGTTCTGGTATTTTTCTGCAATGGGTTGGCGCTCTGGAAAAATTTTTAGTTGGCGATTACACATCTATTGACTGTATCTCCCAAGGTACCCAAAAAGTAGCAATCCAAGGCCAAACCGGCCTCCGTTTCCCGGAAAGGGCAACCGGTCGACCGGCCTGTTTCGAGGGTTTTGGGGCTGTTTTTTCAGATGTCTCTGTTTCGGGCTCTGAATGGGGAACCGGCAGTT
>JAURZP010000016.1 GCA_030653335.1 Methanoregula sp.
CAGTATCTCCGAAAGCAAAAACCCCTTTTTAGAAACGAAATAGTATAATTTCCACTCCAATTGTAATTTTTCCGTTTAGATATGAACGATACATTTTAATACTTTGGATATCCAATGGATATCCTATGAAGAAGGTTGAACCTGAACGCACCAATCGGATTGTTGTGGAGAATATCCAAGGATTTCTTATCCGAAAAGTAACGAAGTTTGGAAACAGTGCCAAGGTCGATTGCCCCAAGGAATACCTCGACCAAACCGTTTACCTGGTAATACAATGACCGTAAGTTCTGCACGTTACTTCAGGACCTTGAAAACTCTGGATACTTTTGTTGATCGCTCCCTTGAACTCCAGTACAAAGGACCGACCCTCTCCGGCTTCCATTACAATCGTGATCTGCTCAAATCAGCTGTTGCAAAGACGTATCTGGAGACCGTAGGCAATCGGGCAGATTCCATTCATCTCGCCATAAAGAAGGTACACATCTCAAACATTGTCTGGGAATTTCGAAACACCGTCGAACACTTGGGAACCCGATTTGATCTTAAGACAAAAAACGTTGTTCTTGCTTTTGATTACACTGATGAGGATTTCTATGGGGACCCGAAGAGTATGTGGATCTACGGTGCTCCAGGGGTGCATGGTGTAACGGGGAAGTTCAAGTTCCTGTCATGCTTTATTGTCAACTCTGATATTCCGCAAAGAATTCCACTCTTGTCGGTACCGGTTAAACTTGGACACAACATGGCAACCACAGTCTCGTGGTGCATCGGTTTGATTGAACCCCTCGTGAATTCAGTCGACCTGACGATATTTGATCGTGGATTCTATAGCAAGGATCTGATGCTCACCCTTGCCCATTCAGAATATCCATACTTGATATTCGTCCCGAAGAATCCACAGATCAAATCTGAAATCGAGTCTATGCAAGTCGGTGAGAAAAAGAAGATCCTGTACGATTATACTGTCAATAAAGAGAAGACCGTCTTCAAAGGTAAGACCACACTTGCTTTTCTGAAACAAATTTTCGACAAAAAATCGGAGAAATTTTATGATTGGGCATTTGCTACAAATCAGTCGGCTATCGATTTGGATTACATAATACCCACTTACAAAAAGAGATGGCGGATTGAGACCGGATTCAGAGTTCAGGATGAGGCAAGGATTTCATCTAAGTCGATTGATCCCAAAATCCGATTCTTCTTCTTTGCTTATGAACAAATTCTGCAACTCCTATGGGTTGTGTTGTATAAGGAGGAGGTGAGTTTCAAACAGTTTTTACTTGAGATGTACGAACTGTGTGCTGCCCGGTATAAAGAGCCATGACGAGTAGCTGGTTGCCATCTTCACATGTCTGCACTGTGAGGATGTAGGTCGAAGGATCATCTGGGAGCCTTCGATAATTCCCATCCGGAATCTTCATGCCCATGCGACTATTGAGATCTCCCGCTCATTTTTTTCGCTTCGGAGATACTGTCGAAAAAAACGTTCAGCACATCTGCGGGAAAAACAATAAACCCCCCGAATTTCCCGGATTGACACATAATTATATAGAATGATCTCCCGAATTATAGCTTGGGAATATAGTAATTTTTTTAGATGGGGAGTTTGTGCAGTATGCAGATCTCTGGATTCTTAAACTCGCTTAAAAAAAATAAGTCGGAAAAAGGTGCACAGGAACCAGCTGAGCCCCCCGCAGAACCAGAAAAATCCGCAGCCGGTGGTGATGAAAAGAAAACTCCCCCACCGAAAGAAAAAAAACCCGTTGCAGGATACCGCCACTATTTTCATCTGCTCAAAGGGATTAAAAATCCTGCTGTAGATGAATACGACTTTGAGCGGGATGGTACGCTTGTAGAAGCGAATTTGGATGTTATCTATGAGCAGATCGACCAGTATTGGGTTGAAAACGGTTGTTCGCTCGTCATTATTGCATTGAATAAAAAAACCAACCAGCAGGAGTATCTCCTGTTCGAACCATCCCTGTCCGATTTTGAATATGAGCTTCTGGAAAGACTGTATGAGGATCTGCGGTGTGTGCTGATCCTGTCCTCAAAGGAGATCAAAAAAGATCGCAGGCACATCTTACTCGAAAAGATGAATGAACTTATTGATGATTATGGCGTTACGCTTGACCGATCCTCCCGCCACAAGATCCAGTATTTTTTAATTCGGAATTTTTTAGGCTGGTCACGTATTGACCCCCTGATGAAGGATCCCAATCTTGAGGATATCTCCTGTGATGGCAATAAAGTCCCGATCTTCCTCTATCACAGGCACTACCGGAACATCAGGACAAATATCGCCTTTGAACCCGATATCCTCAACTCACTTGCCATCACCCTTGCCCAGCGTTCGGGCAAACACATCTCAACCGGTTCTCCTATTATCGATGCAACACTCCCTGATGGCTCCCGACTCCAGTTGACATTCGGCTCTGAAGTGACTACACGTGGGACATCATTTACGATACGTAAATTCAGGGAAGAACCGTTCTCACCTGTTGAACTCATGGAGATTGGGACATTCAATGCAGATGTACTCGCCTACTTCTGGATGGCTATTGAGAACAATAAAAGCCTGCTTTTTATCGGCGGAACTGCATCGGGAAAGACTACATCGTTAAATGCTGTCTCTCTCTTCATCCCTCCGATTGCCAAAGTAGTTAGTATTGAAGACACCCGTGAGATTACCCTCTATCATGATAACTGGATCGCGAGCGTCACCCGTGAAGCCCTTTCTGAAGGTAGCAACGCCATCACCATGTTTGATCTGTTGAGGGCAGCAATGCGACAACGACCCGAGTACATCCTTGTCGGGGAAGTGCGGGGTGCTGAAGCCCAGACCCTTTTCCAGGCTATGAACACCGGGCACACAACGTTTTCTACCATGCATGCAGGAAGTGTCGATGCAGCAATTCACCGTCTCGAGAGTGAACCGTTGAATGTACCCAGAAACATGGTGCAGGCTCTCAATATCATCAGCGTACAGGGATTAATATTCCATGGGACAGAGCGCGTACGCCGCGCACAGGAAGTTGTTGAGGTTTCCGGTATAGATCCGTCAACAGGGAATTTGCGTGTCAACAACGTCTTTGTTTATGATCCCATACATGACAAGATCAATTTTACCGGGCGTTCCAAGATATATTCAGAGATCGCAGAAAGACGAGGATGGACTCGTGAACAGTTTGAGGCTGAGATTGCGATCCGGAAAAATCTCCTTGAAGAGATGAGAAAGCAGGGGCTTAAGGATTATATCTCGGTTGCATCCCTGTTCCATGCATATAGTATCGATGCTAAAGAAGTGATAGCCAATATCTCGGATCTTCGTACGGTAATTCAATGATTGTCAGGAACTACCTCCGGAAGTGGATTGAGCATGATCCTCAGAGATATGATGGTCTGCGTTCAGATCTTATCTCCGCCAGAATCGGGATGACCCTTGAACAGTATCTCTGGCGTTCGGTTAAGATCATATCTGTGACTGGTCTTGTTTTTGCCCTTCTGGGATACTTAATCAGCCCCTTGTTGAGTCTGCAGTTCCCGGCCGGAAAAATTGGCATATATAATGTTTTTAATGTTCAGTTACCGGTCTTTTTCAACGCCATTTATCCCTCAGAGTATATTATGGCGTTACTGGTCATAGTTGCGCTTTTTGTCGGCGTGTATCTTGGCTATAAAATTATGCTTCGCATACCCGGTATCGAGAAGAAAAACCGCTCGATTAAGATCAACCTGACTCTGCACAATGCAGTGGCTTATATGTATGCGATGAGACGCGGGGGTGGACAGCTCATGACAATCTTTCGATCGCTGTCAGACCGAGCAAATATTTATGGGGAAGTTGCGCTGGAGTTTCGCCAGATCGTAAGAGATGCAGATTTTTTTGGGTACGATGTTGTTACCGCTATCCGTCATCTGTCTGAGACCACGCCATCAGAAAAACTAAAAAATTTTCTTGAGGATCTCCTGTCCGTTATTGAAAGTGGAGGGGACATGTCAGATTTTCTCTCACTGCGGGTAAAAATTTACCAGGAAGAAGCCAAATTAGAGCAAAAACAGTTTCTCAATGTCCTGTCCCTTGTTGCGGAATCTTATGTGACACTATTTGTGGCAGGTCCCCTTTTTTTAATAATCATTATGGTTGTTATGGGTATGATGGGCGGAGGCGCGGTTATCCAGCTGTCCGTATTAACTTATGCGATTATTCCCATCGGATCATTTATGTTCATTCTGCTTCTCGATCTCATATCAATAAAGTCAGAAAAGTCTGAGCGATACACAAAAACAAAGTGGCTTCACGCTTTTACTGAAGTGACCATTGTCAACACGAAGGACGAAACGCAACTGTATTCACAAATGAAAATATATGACCAGATCAGAGATCTGATCTATTATCTCAAGCACCCTTTTGAGAATTTTGTAAATAATGTGAATCATACCCTCTATGTGACGGTGCCGCTTGCTCTCATATATATCGGGGTTGTATTTTTGAACATCCCCCGTTATAGAAGTCAGGAACTTTTCATTTCTGTCATTGATGATCACATCGTTATTGGGCTCCTCATCGTGCTCATACCCTATGCGATCTTTTACGAGATCTGGTCACGGAAAGTGTTTGGGATCCAGTCGCTTATACCTGACTTCCTTGAACGTATGGCGGGCATCAATCAGGTTGGACTCACCATCGCACAGGCAATTGCCATTATGGTGAATACCAACCTTGGGCTCCTGAGTTATGAAATCCGGAAGATCAAACGGGATATGGAATGGGGGGCCAACTTCACTGAAGCCCTGGTGCGGTTTGAGGAACGGGTCAGCTCCCCTTCAATTGCACGGACAGTGACACTGATAACAAAAGCAAGCGAGATGAGTGGACAAATCTCTGTGGTACTATCGATTGCCGCAAGCGATGCAAAGATGAGCGAAGTCCTCAAAAAAGAGCGCCTCATCGAGATGTTTATCTACACAGCGATTGTGTACCTTTCATTCTTTGTCTTTCTTTTTGTCGTGGGAGTACTGGCCACCCAGTTCCTTCCGGTGCTCGCAAATATCACAACTACGGGTATTCCCGCTGTCGGGGCAATGTCGGGTATTGGTTCAATTCCGATCCAGACCATCAACCGTATCCTGTATCATGCATGTATTATACAGGCACTCTTCTCAGGCATTATTGCCGGCCAGATGAGTGAGGTATCGCTTGAAGCGGGGATAAAACACTCATGTGTCCTTATCATAATCACACTGGTTATCTTCAATGTTTTACTTGCGATATGAGGTGAAAAAGAAAGAGGATAAAAAAGATCCATTTCAGATAGTGTTAAATAATGCAGGAGTTATTTCGTATTGAGGTGAACTGGACATGTGTAGTGTTGGCGGGCCTATGGATATCGATATTCCCCCGGATCGTTTAAAGCCGAAAGATTACCGGTGCAATGAATGCAGTGAGCGATTCAAGGGGATTGGGAAAAATCCCATCTGTCCGAGCTGCCAGTCAGAAGAAGTGACTGAAATATGATCTTTTCCCTTGAGGATGAGCTGCTGCTCATTTCAGGGACGCACTCTTTTTTACTGGTTGCAAAAAGCAGGACCCGCTTTGCCCTGTGTATAGAAACTCCGGCCGATGAATATGTCCAGAGTGTAAAACCCGGGGATCTTGTGGTTGTTTCAGCGCCTGAAGGCGGAGCAGTTGAACCGGCAATGCTGCTCGTCGAACTTGTAAGAGCGTATCATATGCCACTTCTCGTTCTTAAAAAAGGTCACCCGGGATCAAAACGGATCTCCTATGTAGTATCTGTTGCACCGGAGATCTCTGCCAATTGCTCGATTCAGCGGGGGACACACCCGGAACAGCACCTGATCTGTTCGAGCGACGAACTTGGTGGCATCACCCTCAAAGGTACCGGACAGGGAGTAGAGATATCCCCGGTTCCTGCGGGGATATCCATCCAGAGAGTAAGGTGCCGGATTACAACTGAATTTTCCTGATCATCCTTTTTTTTTAATTTTTTTAAACCAGTGGCATGATCCCGATCGTAAATAACAATACATATATTCCTTTTTTCACCAACTATTGTACTGCCGTGAGAGGAGGGTTGGATGAAGACTGAGGTCCTAAAAGACATCAAGAAAGCTGAAGAAGAGTACCAATCGGTGATCAGCAAGGCCCAGGAAGAGAAGAAGCATAAACATTCCCAGGCTGAGCTCGAATCTGATAATCTGGTTGCAAAAGCGCAGAGTAATGCTGAACAATACAAAAAGCTGAATCTGGAAGAAGCACGTCACCAGGCAGCACTTAAGCACGCTGAAATCATCAAAAGTGGCAATCAGCGCGCAGCGGCATTGAAAGAGAAAGGAAAAAAGAACCTTTCAAAAGCAGTGCAGCTGCTGGTTGTGCGGTTTAAGGAGCAGCTGCATGTTAGCGCCTAAGCAGATGAGCCGGTTGCTCATCGTCGCTTCCCGGGACCGGATGGCCCCGGTAGTTGCGGAACTCTATCGCCATCACCTGTTTCATATCGAGGAATTCGTTGAAGCAGGGGCAGTGGGTTACGAGGGCTTTAAGATCGGCACGCCTCTTTCAGGAGCAGGCGAAGCCTCTGTTGATCTCGTCAAGATACGGGCAATAGAAAATGCCACCTCTATCCACGGAGATGACATTGATTCAGCAAAGATCTGTACCAGTACAGAATTGAAATCCAGAATTGAACGCGAACTCCCGCTTCTTGAAAAAGAAGTTGTGGATCTGATGGTCAGGCGCTCACTGCTGGATACCAAGGTAAAAGAGAACGAGCAGAAAATTGCCGAGATCAGACCGTTTCTTACCGTACCGGTGGATTTGGATCTGTACCGTGGATATTCGGGTTTTAATGTGTTCGCTGGTTATGTAGCACGTGAAGTGAAACTCTCTGTGCCCTGCGAAATGTCGTATTCACCGGGCAAAGACAAGAATTTCATTGTTATTGTCGCGCCTGCCGGTGAGCGCAGCGAAGTTGAACGGTCATTGCAGGAGGCGGCATTCCAGCCTGTACAGATCCCAGAAGAGTCCGGAACTCCGCAGGCACGGATCGATTATTATTCCGGTGAGATCTCCACCATGAAAACGGAGTTCGACGAGATCATTAAGAAACTCGAAGCAGTCCGGACAAAACACAGCGGGTTTCTGGTTGCCTGCGAGGAATTTTTAAAGGCTGAAGTGGAGCAGAACGAAGCCCCGCTGCGGTTTGCAACAACAAAGCAGACTTTTGTGGCAGAAGGCTGGGTACCATCTGATCGTGTTGATGCGGTGACTGCAGATCTTGTCAAAGCAACTGAAGGTAAGATCTATGTCACCGTGTTACCGATCGACTTTGAACACGACAGTGTGCCTGTAGAGTACAACAACCCGTCATTTGCAAAACCCACGCAGGTGCTCATGGATGTTTACAGCCGGCCAAAATATACCGAGCTCGATCCGACCCTTATGGTCTCTATTGTCTTTCCCATCTTCTTTGGGCTGATTCTTGGAGATGTAGGGTACGGGTTGATTCTCCTTGCGATGTCACTGGGACTCAGGAAATTCTTAAAGGGCGAAGATGGCCGGTATTTGCTCACAGTGCTCAGGAATGCGAGCATATCGAGTATCATCTTTGGTCTGCTCTTCAGCGAGTTCCTTGGTTTTGCCATTCCCGGCCTGCAACCGATCCTGCCCTCCCGTCATCTTATGGTAGAGCATGGCAGTCATGGCCCGATGATTCCGGATCTGTTGATCCTCTCCATCTGGATCGGCGTTTTGCATATCTCGCTTGGGCGCATCCTTGGCATTATCAACCATGCACGCCAGGACCATGGCGAGCACCGGACAAAAGCAATGCTGGCCAATTTTGGCTGGCTTGCGGTCATGTGGGGTGTCCTGATTGCCATCTGGTCGATTGCCGCATTGCCGCTCATGCCCAACTTAACCGGACTTCCACCTGTAGTATCGATTGTTAATTACGGTGTAGTAATCGGTGGAGTACTCGCAGTTCTGGGCATATTGTTGATCGCACGCGACTCCGTGCTTGAAGTTGTAGAACTTCCTTCGATCATCTCACATGTATTATCATATGCCCGTATTGTCGCGGTCGGGTTCTCATCTGTAGCTATCGCGATGGTTGTCAATTTCATATCCATTGGGATGTTAATTCAACCCCAGTTGGAAAATTTTTCAATTTTCAGTATTATCGTTATCATTGCCGGACTGGTCGTGTTCCTTATGGGGCATGCACTCAACACTGTCTTAGGTATAATGGGTGGAGGACTCCACTCGATCAGGTTGCATTATGTTGAATTCTTCACCAAATTCTATAAAGGTGGAGGCGTTAAGTACGTTCCATTCGGAATGAAAAGAAGATTTACGGAGGATTAAATTATGGCAGCAGAATTAGTAACAGCAGTAGACGTTGTAATGACCGTTGAACAGATCAAGGCATCGCAGATAGGAATGAAAGCGATTGCAGCAGCTCTCGCAGTCGGTATGACCGGTATTGCGACAGGTATTGCAGAGATGGCAATCGGTACTGCCGCAGTAGGGGCAACTGCCGAAAACAAGGACACGTTCGGTCTTGTCCTGCTGTTGACAGTTATCCCGGAAACGATCGTCATCTTCGGTCTGGTCGTTGCTCTCCTGCTCTTGTTCGTATAAACGGAGCAGACAATGGGACTGGAAGCCGTTGTAGAAGAGATCAGGGAAAAAGGCAGGAGCGAAGCTGCAAGGATCCAGGCGGAGTCAAAGCAGGAAGTTGAAAAGATCCTGGCAGTTGCACAACAGCGTGTCGAAGAGATCAAACTTGCCGCAGAGGACGAGTCTGGAAAAAAGGCCGCCCATATCATCGGCCAGGATGTCTCTGCAGCAAACCTTCTTGGCAAACGCGAGATCCTAAATTCGCAAAAAGCGCTTTTGGACGAAGTCTACGAAGCGACAAGAAAGGAGATTGCCGGACTCCCTGAAAGCTTCCATCGGGAAGCGATTAAAAAACTCCTCACCGAAGCTAAAAAGGAGATATCGAAAGGAAAGGTCTACTGCAATGCCAGAGATGTGGCAGCAGCAAAGGCCATCATTGCCGAGAACCCCGATTTTGCGGGATTTCAGATTGGCGCCCCGGTCAACATCGATGGCGGGGTTCTCATCGAAGGTGAAGGAGCAGCGCTGCAGATTGATTACAGTTATCGCACATTCCTTGCAAAGGTCTGGGAATCCGGGTTGAAAGATGCATCTGACATCCTGTTTGTATAGGGAGGGTAAGGTATGGTTGGGGTGAAGAATATCTCAGCACCGTACATCTATATTTGTACCAGAATGCGGGTGAGAAAAACCACCCTTCTCCCAAGGGAGGAGTATATGCGGATGCTCAACATGAACCTGCCCGAGATCACCCGATTAATAGGTGAAACCGATTACAAGCAGGAGATCGATGAGCTGGGTACAACTTTTAAAGGGATCGACCTGATTGAAGTTGCACTCTCCTGGAACCTTGCAAAGGAGTACCAGAAAATTCAGGAGATCACACCGGGAACCTTAAAACAGTTCACCCGGGCATATCTCCATCGCTGGGATATCCAGAATGTACTCACCATCCTCAAAGGCAGGTTGCAGGGTGCAAAGACCGGTAAGATCAAAGAGATCCTCATTCCTGCAGGAAGTCTTGACAGGGTTGCACTGGATCGTCTTTTGGCTGAGGAAAGTTCAGACAAGATTGTGGAAATGCTTAAAGGGTACAGGATGTACCCGCAGGTATTTGCACGTGAATACCCTCTCTCAAAGGAAAGTGGCTCCTATTCACAGCTGGAAAACGAGCTCTACAAACAGTTCTACTCAGAGATCATCTCCGAAGCGGAGAGTGGAATCAAAGGAGGAAAACTATTCCTTGATTTCATCCGGCTCGAAATTGATATCAAGAATGTCAAGACCTTATTCCGGTTGCGTGCAGACACCTTTGAAGAAGACGCCCGGGCCATGTATATTGAGGGAGGCACGCTGTCAGCAGCGGATTTTGTTACCCTGAATACCATGAAGGACCAGAACGAATTTATCGATGCACTCAAGGAAAAAATTCGCCAGAAGTCAATCATTGCACTTCTTGATGAGCTGAGAAGTGAAAAAGCGATACGTGATGTTGAGAACAGGCTCACCCGCGTACAGCTGGAACAGATGGAACGAATGTCCAAGCGCAATCCCATCTCTATTCATCCGATTCTCGTCTATCTCGAGAGGAAGAAGTACGAGGTGTTCAATCTACGGGCGCTTGCCAGAGGAAAAGAGTCAAAACTGCCTTCTGAGAAGATTGCGGAATACCTGGTGGTGTGAATGGAGATCGCAGTTATCGGTAACAGTGAGTTCATTCTCGGGTTCAGGCTTGCGGGGATCCGCAAAACGTATGCAGCCGAGAATGATGAAAAACGCAATGAATACATCACCAGCGTGCTGAATGACGGTGAGGTAGGGATTCTCGTACTCAACAGCAGCGACATGGAAAAAGTACCCCGCAGGCTTCGCGAGACTCTGGAAAATTCCGTAAAGCCGACCGTGATTGCGATCGGTGGCGAGGAAGAAGGGGGTCTGTCCATGAGAGAGAGAATCAAGAGATCGGTGGGTGTTGATCTGTGGAAGTAAAAACCAAACATGCAAAGGAACAAAAACAAGGGGTTCTGAAAAGAATCGCTGGCCCTGTCGTGACGGCAGTCAACCTTGACGCCCACATGTACGATGTGGTAAAGGTCGGCAAAGAAGAGCTGATGGGAGAGGTCATCAAGATCCAGGGTGACAGTGTCATCATCCAGGTGTACGAAGATACCTCCGGTATCAGACCCGGCGAACCGGTCTCAAACACCGGGCTTTCGCTCGCAGTTGAACTCGGTCCGGGTCTGCTGACCAGTATCTATGACGGTATCCAGCGCCCCCTCGCCGTACTCGTGGACAAGATGGGCAACTTCATTGAGCGTGGTGTGTCTGCCCCCGGTCTTTCCCATGACAAGAAATGGACCTTCAAGCCACTGGTAAAAGCCGGTGACAATATCGAACCCGGTGCAATCCTTGGCGAAGTGCAGGAGACCAACATCGTCCATAAGGTCATGCTTCCCCCCAAAGAAAAACCGGGTGTTGTAAAGACTATCAGGAGCGGCGACTACACCGTTGACGAGATCATCTGTATTCTCGAAGACGGGCGCGAATTCCCCATGATCCAGCGCTGGCCGGTCCGTGTCCCCCGTCCGGTAAAAGAGAAGATGAACCCGACCATTCCCCTGATCACCGGTCAGCGGATTCTTGATGGGCTCTTCCCGATTGCAAAAGGCGGCACCGCCGCAATTCCCGGACCTTTCGGGAGCGGAAAGACAGTTACCCAGCAGCAGCTGGCCAAGTGGTCGGATGCCGAGATCGTGGTCTACATCGGCTGCGGAGAACGCGGCAACGAGATGACTGAAGTTCTTACGGAATTCCCGCACCTCGAAGACCCAAAGAGCGGCAAGCCCCTGATGGAAAGGACCGTGCTCATCGCAAACACGTCTAACATGCCCGTCGCCGCCCGTGAAGCATCGGTGTACACCGGTATCACCATTGCGGAATATTTCCGTGATATGGGATACGATGTCTCTTTGATGGCAGACTCGACCTCCCGCTGGGCAGAAGCCATGCGCGAGATCTCCTCGCGTCTCGAAGAGATGCCCGGCGAAGAAGGTTACCCTGCATACCTTGCAGCACGGCTGTCAGAGTTCTACGAGCGTGCCGGACTTGTCAAAACCTTAAACGGGGCCCGTGGCTCAGTTTCGGTTATTGGTGCAGTCTCACCTCCGGGCGGAGATTTCTCCGAGCCGGTCACCCAGAACACCCTGCGTATCGTTAAAGTATTCTGGGCGCTTGACGCCAAGCTCTCCCAGCGCCGGCACTTCCCCGCCATCAACTGGCTCAACTCCTACTCGCTGTATCTCGAAAGCCTCCATGACTACTATGACAAGGAAGTCTCTCCCGACTGGAACAAGACCCGTTCATGGGCCATGGAAGTTTTACAGAAAGAGGCAGAGTTACAGGAGATCGTGCAGCTGGTTGGTTCCGATGCTCTCCCCGAATCAGAACAGGTGACGATCGAAGTTGCCCGTATGATCCGTGAGATCTTCCTCCAGCAGAATGCGTACGATGCAGTCGACACGTTCTGTGACATGAAGAAACAGTACGACCTGATGAAGGCGATCAAACTCTTTGCCGATCTCGCGTACTCGGCACAGATTGCAGGTGTCAGCCCCACCCAGATAAACACAGTCAAGGCAAAGAACGAACTGCCCCAGATCAAGTTCATCAAGGAATACAAATCCGAGCTGGCAAAGATCGAAAAGCAGATGGATGATGAATTCAATGCACTGAGGTCGGCAGCATGAAGGAATACAGAACGATCAGCAAAATTGCCGGTCCGCTCGTCTTTGTCGAAAAGACCGAACCGATTGCGTACGGAGAACTCGTCAATATCATCCTGTCTGATGGTTCAACCAAACGTGGGCAGGTACTTGACACCAGCGATGAGCTGGTCGTAGTCCAGATCTTTGAGACCACAGCAGGTATCGGCAGGGACAGCGGTGTCCGTTTCACTGGAGAAACTATCAAGATGCCGGTTGGAAAAGACATGCTTGGAAGGATCCTGTCGGGTGGCGGCAAGCCAATCGACGGAGGCCCGGAGATCGTCCCGGAGAAGCGCCTTGACATCACCGGTGCAGCAATCAATCCATATGCCCGTGGCATGCCGGCCGATTTCATCCAGACCGGTATCTCGACCATTGATGGTACCAACACCCTTGTCCGTGGTCAGAAGCTTCCGATCTTCTCGGGTGCCGGTCTTCCGCACAACAATGTTGCACTGCAGATCGCCCGCCAGGCAAAAGTGCCCGGTTCAACCGAGAGTTTTGCAGTAGTCTTTGCTGCAATGGGTATCACAAAAGAAGAAGCCAACTACTTCATGGCAGACTTCGAGCGCACAGGTGCGCTTGAACATGCTGTTGTCTTCCTCAACCTTGCAGATGACCCGGCAGTCGAACGTATCATCACCCCCCGTCTCGCCCTGACCACTGCCGAATACCTCGCTTTCGAGCTCGGTATGCATGTGCTCGTTATCTTAACGGATATGACCAACTATTGTGAAGCGCTCCGCCAGATCGGTGCCGCCCGTGAAGAAGTGCCCGGACGCCGTGGCTACCCGGGATACATGTACACGGATCTCGCCTGTATCTACGAGCGTGCCGGTATGATCAAGGGCCAGAAGGGCTCGGTTACACAGATTCCGATCTTAACTATGCCCGGTGACGATATCACCCACCCGATCCCTGACCTGACCGGTTACA
>JAURZP010000026.1 GCA_030653335.1 Methanoregula sp.
GATCTCTTCTGTTGTATAACCGAGCATGGCTAAAAACCGGTTATTGGTCTGCCGGATGGTAAAGTCAGCGCGATTGAAAAGTGCAATGCCCAGCTGCGAGTGCTCAAATACTGAACGGTAACGTGTTTCACTGGATCGTATCTTCTCAATAAAATATGCGATCAGGCATGCAATAATGATAAAGAGGATGGCTTCTGATGTGACCTCAATAAGTGCTCCATATTCCGGGTAGCGATAATAATAGCCAATCGCCTGGTATGCCAAACCGCAGATTAGCGCAACCAGCAATCCGCGCTTTGGGTAGAAATAAGCGGCATAGATGATTGGTATGAAAAAGAGCTGGTAACTGACAAATTCAATTGAACGGGAGAATGAGAACGCAGTGATGAAGGTACAACAAATGACAAGTGAGATGATTACACAGAACCGTGTGATATCTGTATTAGAGAACGTATCCTTTATACCCGAATCACTTTTTTTTGCCATGTCTTACGTGGACAATTGAATTTCTTGTTATTTGAACGTTCACTTTTTTATCGGACATAAAATTCCGGCTACTGCTCATGTTCCGGCTGGCAACTGGGATAATACCTGGACATAAATCTACTGACAATTGCATAAAAAGGACTCTGATACTGAATACACCCTGTCATCCATGCCTTTTTTTAGGTGTATATAATTGGCAGTGCAACCAACGATAGTTCATGCGACCTGATGTCGTGGTCAATGTTGCGATGAGTGCTGACGGTAAAATTTCCACCCGTGAACGCAGGCAGGTAAAGATCTCCGGTGCACAGGATTTCTCCCGCGTTGACCAGCTCAAAGCGGATTCGGATGCCGTCATGGTCGGGATTGGCACCGTGCTTGCAGATGATCCCTCCCTGACCGTAAAATCCGAGGAATATCGCACTATCAGGCGGAATCGTGGTGTGGATGAGCACCCGGTTCGCATTGTCGTTGATAGTACCGCCCGGATTCCGCCAGAATCTGCCATCTTACACAAAGGTGCGGGAAAGCGGATTGTTGCAGTTTCGCGCCGGGCAGATCCAAAAAAAATTGCCGCACTGCAAAGTTTTGCCACTGTGATTATTGCCGGAGAGGATGAAGTGGATCTGGTCACCCTGATGGATAAGCTGGGTGAGATGGGTATCCGGCGTGTGATGGTAGAAGGGGGCGGTACCCTGATTGCCGGGCTCATCACGGCCGGACTGGTCAATGAGATCTACACGTTTATTGGCAACATGATCATCGGGGGTAAGGACTCTCCCTCGTTTGTTGACGGTGAAGGATTTATTTTGGAATCCGGGTTTTGCCGGCTCAACCTTTTAGATATGCTCAGGATTGAAAATGGCGTCCTTCTTCACTGGAATGTTGAAAATCCGGAAAAGAAAAAATAAAATCGTGATTTTTTTCAGATGTAAAAAGACATTTTCAGTCCGATGACCGTATAACTTTTTAAAAAAAGCCTGCCGGTTCTTAAAAAACAAAAACTTTGATCCGGATAAATGCGAATGCTCATCTTCCGGTATGGTTGACATTCATCTACGTATATCGCAGTCATCGTGTTAGGGGCAGTCTTCCTCCTGATTGCTGTCAGGCAGGTGGGCAGGTTCAACTTAAAG
>JAURZP010000029.1 GCA_030653335.1 Methanoregula sp.
GCTGCTGAAGTGGGACGAGTGCTTGCACCGGATGGAAGGATCCTGCTCTTGATCTCATCGCTCACGGGGCTTACTGAAGTGCACGATCTTTTTTCCGGGCATGGATATTCTTCAAAAACCGTGATGCAGCAGGCGGTGGAAGATGAAATGCTGTATGTGCTGAAAATTGTTAAAATTCCGTGATTTCAATAATTTTCCTGTGGTATCAGATGCTTTGCTCCTGAAACGCAACCCCTCTTGATATTTCTGATCAGGATGACCCGTTTAGAATGTCAGGGTCGGGATTGAAGTTTCTTAATCGCCATATCAGCTGCTTCCCTTACTTCAGAAAATGGATCCTCAAGGAGTCGTGTGAGTGGCTCGATTGCGCAGGGATTATGCAGTTTTCCCAGCACTTCAGCGGCACCGATCCTGACTGTCATATCCTTATCCTTTAAGCAGCCGATAAGCGGAATGACGGCAGCCCGGTCCTTAATATTTCCCAGTGCAGCGATCGCAGCGCAACGGATACCGGGTTTAGGATCACTAAGTGCAGTTATCAGGATTGGTACCGCATCCGAATCACCCAACCGCCCGAGAGCCCGCACGATATCAGAACGGACTGCCGGATGGGGATCTGAAAAGGCAGCGGCAAGCGGTCCGATCGCAGAAATATTGCCGGATTTTCCAAGTTCCACTGCGGCAGCCCGGCGTTTTTTTACCGTGGACGCACGCAGTTCGGTTACAAGGGTCTTGAAATCTGTCATAAAACGAGGGTGTATCTGGTCAATGCTCGCACTCGTAGCCGGATTCATACGCGGATATGACCTTCTGTGCGATCTCTTCAGAGAGCCGGTCATGCACGATGTGCACAAACGCCTCGACATCTTCAACCGGAAGACAACCCATGCTCTCTTCTCCCTTTTGTATAATATCGGTTAAGTAGGTTAATTCCTCATCGGTCAACCGGCTTATCCTCTGGGTAAAATCATTGCTGTCCTCGGCAAAGTGGTTGGAGACCGGTGGCAGTATTGAATGGAACTGGTGCCCCGACCCTGAACAGGTGAGGTCGCCGCATTCCGGTGCAAGTTTTTTTAAGATTTCAATATCTCGTTCTGAGAGTTCCCGTGGCATGGTATCGTTCTCCTGATCAATCATTTCACTGGCTTTGGAATAAACGTGCGTGAAGGGCACCGTTCGCTCTCACGATCCGGTGTGGTCTCACCATTGATCCGGCAGGTTCCACTATCTTTTGTGTTCGGTAAATCACTGATACAGTCCTCACAGGCAGGCATATACTTCCCGTTCGTTGTTAAATGTACATTATCGTGCCGGTAATGATTATTGCAAAAAAAAGGAAGATAATCAGAAATATTTGGCCAGCCAGTTTTTGATACCGGCAATAATTCCGCCTGAGTTACCCGAGCCGGATGATCTCTTTCCCGAGCGGGGCTGAAGGGTTGCAGGACGGGAAATTGTACGTTTGGGTGCCGGAGCTTCCCTGACAGGGATATCCTGTAAGTTTCCCTGCGGTGCTTCGCCTTCTGATTCAAAACCCCACGCAAAACCGATCTTGTATGCCCTTTCATTCTGGCGGATCCAGTTTGCGGCATTCATATATCCGCGATCTTCGGCTTTCTTGATCGTATCCTGGTGATCCTGGGTGAAATGTATCTCGCGCTGGAGGGCGGTTAATTCCTCATATACCTTTCCGGGGACTTTAATCTTCTCTCTGCCCATAACTCCTCATATAGGCATATGCTGGGATACGATATTTAATGTTTCCTCTTAAAAACGCTGAAATTACGGGACGATTGGTATCTGGGGGATAGGAAGCGGTTAAAACACTTAAAAATCACAGAAGATTGATACGTTTGACGGGCAATTAAACAACACCGGAGGGGGAGAAAGAATGGTTAAAGTGACTTACGAAGGGGACGATTTCAAACGTATGTTAAGGACGGATTTGCAGAAACTTGAGCGTCTTGTTGAAGCAAAGAAATTCGGAATCTTTGAAGTGGACTACAAGGAAGGAAAGATCAAGGTGGAAATCAAAAAGAAAGGAGATGCCATTGTTGTGAAACGCTTCAGAACGATCTGATCTCATTTTTTTTTAAAAATTATCGGGTTATTCCCTGCACGTACTGGAAAATGTGCACGTTTTTTAATAAAACTGGTGGAGTTTAAAAAAAAAGTCAAAAAAAAGATCAGATCTCTTTTTTATAATCAGAGTGTACCTTTGGCATCTTCATCTTCTGTGCTTTCTGGATCTTTTTTATCGTTTCTTCTTTGGTCTGCGAACCTTTTTCTGCTACGGATAATCCGTCTCCTGCTTCCCGCTCTTTAGCAATCTCTGATAAGAAATTCCGGTAATCGTCGGTGGAAATACCGATCTTTTTCATCTCAATACCGGTGAAAAATCCCTGCATATATTTCGCATGGTGATCCGGGCAAACCGGAAAGGTGCAATACGCATCTCCCTCTGCTGCTTTTCCCTTCACCGGCAAAAGGGTGCCGGTAACTTTCTCCGGCTGCCGGCAGATGCAGCAGCGGTAGTGGTACTTGCGTCGGAGTACATCAAATTCTTCGCTGTTATTCATGTTTGGTCTCTTTTTTTATAACCTGATGTTCACAGGATTTTTAAGAATCAGTCAAAACCAGATGCTGCTATGGGGATTCGAACCCCAGTCGCGAGCGTGAGAGGCTCGCATGATTGGCCGGACTACACTATAGCAGCGCAATTGCTCAATAACTTGGGTGATATTTTTACTTAAAGATGTCTGTGTTCCGGCATTCCGGCGGTGCGGACAGGGGATTTATCCTCACTTCCTGTTATCCCGCACGACAGCTGCAATCTGCCCGATATCCAGTATCCTGATGCGAACAAAGAACAAAATTAAAAACAAAAGCTCCTGCTGGATTCTATCCCGGAGTTTTGTCGGGTCCCAATGTCGCTTGCCGGTATGCCCCGTCCGGGATATGGATCTCAAACCGTGCACCTTTGCCCGGTTCCCCTGTTTCTTTAATAGTAAGCCCGGTGATTGACAGGATCTCCTGTGCAAGGAACAGCCCGAATCCGCTGTGCTTGCCAAACCCGCGTTCAAAGATATGCTCTTTCTCGTTCTGCGGGATACCCGCACCGTCATCTTCGCAGATAAGGCTGAGGTGATCGGGCTGCAGATCGTAATAAAACCGGATTCTGGTATTCTTCTCTCCATGGCAGAGTGAATTATCTACAAGGTTGTAAAAGACTTTCACCAGAAGCGGATCGGCATAAACCTCATAATGGTCCAGATTGACCTCAACTGTCACCGGGCCTAAAGATAACTCGCTTGTGGCCTGCCTGATAATTTTATCCACCTTTTGCCATTGCGGATTGTGTACGCCAATCTCCTGGTATGCTCTGGTAAATAAGATCTGCCGCTTGATGTTCCTGACTGCACGGTCTCCATGCTCAACATAATCAAGATCAGTACTGTCCGACAACCGCTCTTTCAGCAGTTCGAGGAAGCCGGATAACGCGGTAATCTGGTTAAGAATATCGTGGCGTGTCACGCTGCTCATGAGATTGAGTTTTTTATTGGTCTGTTTGAGCGCTTCCTCTGCAAGTTTTCTCTCGGTAACATCCTCATAGATTGCGACAACTTCCCCGGAGAGGAGCTTGTAAATAAAAATCTCCTGCCACCCTTCCCGGAACGGGTCTTTGTAGAACGTGGGGGGGATATGTTCCGGGCTTCCTGTCCGGTAGACCCTCTGGAGCGCGGCAAACAACCCGAACCGGTCCATGTGAAAGAAAACCTCAAGGAGTCGTTTGCCGATGACCTTATGCCTGCTGATAGGGCTGATAGGTTCGGCTGCAGCATTGATTTCCTTAATGACTATATCTTCGCCTTTGCGCATGACTTCGTATACGGCAACAGCGTCATTCATATTTGATAACATGGCTTGTTACC
>JAURZP010000031.1 GCA_030653335.1 Methanoregula sp.
CTTTAAGGCCATCCATGAGTGCAAGAAGCTGTGCGACAATCCGGCGTTCAACTTCACCATGTACTTCTTCCCGTTTTGGGGCGATTGCGTCAATTTCATCAATAAAAATTATCGATGGCGCGTTTTGTTCCGCTTCACTGAATTTTTCCCGTAAAGCCTTCTCACTATCCCCGTAGTATTTACTTATAATCTCCGGACCGGAAAGGGTGATGAAATGAGCATTTACTTCATTTGCTACAGCTTTTGCGATCAATGTTTTCCCGGTCCCGGGAGGACCATAAAAAAGCACACCTTTTGGCGGTTTGATTCCCAGTTTTTCAAAAATCTCAGGGTGACGCAAAGGTAATTCAATCATCTCGCGGACAAGCTGCAACTCGCGTCCGAGTCCCCCAATATCTTCGTACTGTGTATCGGAAAATTTTTCATTTCCTTCTTTAAGTTTGCAGGGCTCTTCACTCAGCTCAATTTCTGTGTTATCCGTAACAATTGCGATCCCTTTTGGAGAGACTTTGACAATAACAAAGGTGATCGAATTACCGATGATATCAACCCGCACCATCTGCCCTTCAATAACTGACCGTCCGCGCAGCACCCTCTTTAAGTACTGTTCACCTCCCACAAGACGAGTCGGCTGTGTCGGTTGTATTACCAGCTTTGTTGCATATCCTGCAATGGACTTCTGGATTTTTACTTTCTCATCAATACCCGTTCCCGCATTCCCCCGGATGTTGCCATCTATTCGTAACACAGCAAATCCCGTATCCTGTGCAAAAGCTGGCCAGACAATCGCGGCGGCTTTATTCTTTCCTGAAATTTCTATAACATCCCCGGAGACCAGTCCGAGGTTCTTCATCACTTCAACACTCAGGCGCGCGATACCACGTCCGACATCATCACGAGCGGCTTCTTTGACGCTCACTTCAATAGAATTGTTATTTGTCATTGGAACACGTAAGTTTCCTTAAATTTTCTGATTTAGTGCGGTCAGAAATAAAATATACATTCAGTCCAAAACTAATAATCTTTAAGTAAATATTCGCTTTTGATTTAGTTAGTCTTCTGAAGTAAATTTTACTAAACAAAAAATTCTGCGTTACTCCAACTAAACTTTACTTGTTGAGAGGACAAGCCAGATTTAGTCCACAATTAAAAAAACAAGCCTTTATCTGGTCTTTACTGCAACCTGTATGCCATGAGTATAGTCGCTGATGCCAAGCGTGGTATTGTTACAGAAGAGATGAAGATCGTCGCAAAACAGGAAGGGGTAACCGAAGATTTTGTAAGGCGCGGTGTAGCAGGAGGCCACATCGTCATACCGGTCTCACCCTACCGGAAAGTGAAGATCTGCGGCATTGGCGAAGGACTTCGCACCAAAGTCAATGCATCGATTGGAACCTCTACTGATATTGTTGATATCCCACAGGAGATTGAAAAGGCAAAACAGGCCGAGCGTGCCGGTGCTGACACCTTAATGGAACTCTCAACCGGGGGCGACTTTGTTGAGATTCGCAAGCAGGTGATCGCCAACACATCCCTTTCAGTTGGTTGCGTTCCTCTCTACCAGGCATTCATTGAAGCGGCAATCAAGGATGGCGCGGTTGTCAACATGAAAGAAGATGACCTATTCCGGATTACCGCAGAGCAGGCCAAACTCGGAACCAACTTCATGGCCATCCACACCGGCATCAACTGGGAGACTGTCAAGCGCTTGAAAAACCAGGGACGTCATGGCGGACTTGTCTCACGGGGCGGCGCGTTCATGACCGCATGGATGCTCCACAATGAAAAGGAGAACCCGCTGTACCGGGAGTTTGACTACCTGTTAGAGATTATGAAAGAGCACGAAGTCACGCTTTCCATGGGTAACGGTATGCGCGCTGGCGCAATTCATGATGCAACCGATCGTGCAGCAATACAGGAACTGCTCATCAATGCAGAGCTTGCCGATATTGCGCACAAACAGAATGTGTCGGTCATTGTTGAAGGCCCCGGTCACGTGCCAATCGATGAAATCGCTGCAAATGTGACCCTGATGAAACGTGTCACTAACAACAAACCGTTCTATATGCTCGGCCCCCTCGTCACGGATATCGCACCAGGTTACGATGACCGGGTGGCTGCGATCGGTGCTGCAATCTCATCCTCGCTCGGTGCCGATTTCATCTGCTACGTGACTCCCGCAGAACACCTCGCCCTTCCGACTCCCGAAGAAGTCTACGAAGGGGTCATAAGTTCCCGCATTGCCGCCCATGTCGGCGATATGATCAAATTAAAAAAGACCCGTGAACTTGATCTTGAGATGGGACATGCCCGAAGGGACCTTGACTGGGACCGCCAGTTTGCTGTTGCCATGAACCCGGCACGCGCAAAGGCCATCCGTAAGGAGCGTATGCCCGCAGACACAGACGGCTGCACAATGTGCGGTGACTATTGTGCGATCAAGATTGTGAACAAGCATTTCCAGTTCTGATATGAACCGTCACATTTTTGCTCCTTCATCATCACTTTTTTTGGTCAACCTCACAGGGAATTGTGAAATAATTTGTAACAGTTGGTCTACTATTTTTTATTCCAATACTGCAATTTTAACTTAAAATACAGTCAAATAATCTTTCTAAAAAAAATAATCTTTAAAAAAAATCTTTAAAAAAAAATCTGGCACGGTGATTATATCAAACTCAACTTTGGGGGTTTTGTCCCGCTATCAACCGTTGACTGGCGGGGGCGATCGGCCTGCACAATATTTTTCCGGGGGTGCCCGGTTCGCTGCACCTACTGCCAGAACTCCGCGATACTTTCCGGTAAAGACGAGCGCGACTGCGAAGAGATAGTAGAGCTTATACGTGGATCCCTGCTCGCCATCAGCGGGGTGGTCTTTTCCGGTGGCGAACCTACAGCACAAAAAGAGGCATTGATCTCGCTGGCCCGGTCTGCAAAAACAATGGGTCTTGCAACAGGAGTTCATACCAATGGCGTTTACCCTGGTACTTTAGAAGCTCTTATCAAAGACAGGCTCATCGATCATGTGGCACTTGACATAAAAGCGCGGTGGGCGCGGTATAATAATCTGCTCAAGGGAGATTATGTTAAGGATGTGCAGAAGTCACTTGCACTCTGCAAGGAAGCGCATGAGAACGGCCTCCTGCCGGAGTTCGAAGTTGTGATCACCCTGTTCCGTGGATACGACGATGAAGTCCCCATCATCGCAAAAGAAGCAGGCAGTGTAGATATCGTACTCCAGCAGGGAGTAACTGAAGAGGTGCGCCCGCTCTCTGAAACAGAGATGAAGAAAATTGCTGACGGACTTGCACGGAGTGTAAAGATCCGGACCCGTGAAGGAGGTGAAATTGTCTATGAAGGTGATAGGAGTCGTTGGGATGCCCGCAAGCGGCAAAGGTGAATTTTCAAAAATTGCCGCAGAGGCGGGTATCCCGGTCATCGTCATGGGCGATATGATCCGGGCTGCGGTAAAGAAAGCAGACCTGGAACCCACCGATGCCAATTTCGGTGCAACTGCAAACCGGCTGAGGGCAGAAAATGGCATGGATGCGATTGCTGCGCTCTGTGTACCAGAGATAAACGGCCAGACCGCTCCACTGGTTCTTGTCGATGGGATCCGGGGGGACGCTGAAGTTAAGTTATTCCGTAAACACTTTCTTTCGTTTACGCTCATCAGCATCGACTCTTCGTTTGAAAAACGACTGGAGCGGATCCAGACACGCGGCCGTTCCGATGATTTTGTCCTGCCCGAATCCCTGCATACACGGGATGAACGTGAGATGAACTGGGGCCTTATGAACGCACTGGCACAAGCCGATATCCGGATAAAAAACGAGGGCAGTCTTGAGGAGTTCTCAACAGCGGTAAACTCTGTCCTTGCTTCACTGGGACGTGATCCATGACACTCAAACCATATTTTTCTTCATCATCAAAAGTCTGGGATGACATCGCATGGGTGTACGGGATCGAAGAGGCGGGTTACGATGGATGGGAGATTGTAGCTGACGGTAACTACAAACTTGACAATCCCGAATGCCTTAAAAAAATAAAAGATGTGATTGCGAGCACACATCTGGGCATTTCAGTGCATGCCCCTTTTGGCGACCTGAATCTTGCTACATTGAACGATCCTATCTGGCGCGAATCGATCCGGCAGGTATGTACCTGCATAACCCATGCATCTGATTTTGCCGACCGGATTACCATCCATCCCGGTTACCTTTCGCCAATTGGAAAACTGCTGCCACAGAAAGTCTGGGCACTCCAGAAAGAGGCACTCAGCCAGATAGGAAAATGTGCGGCTGATCATTCAGTACTGGCATGTGTTGAGAATATGATCAGCGTAAAAGAGTTTCTCTGCCAGCTGCCCGAAGAACTCATTGGCATGACCGAGGGAATTGAAGGTATCGGGATGACCTTTGATTTCGGTCATGCGAATACTTTGGGTAAAGTGAACAGTTTCTTACCTTATGTCAATAAAGCCAGCCATATCCATATTCACGATAACCATGGAATGTCTGATGAACACCTGGCACTGGGTGACGGGCTCATCAACTGGAATGTCATAGGAAAAGCGGTTGCAGCGAACTATCACGGCATCGTTGTTATCGAAGGGCGATCTATTGAAGAAGCAGGAACGAGCCTGCCTGTATTCCGGAAGTGTTTTACATGAGTGGTGAGACCCTGCACGTTTATTTCCTTGGCACTGCCGGTGCCCTGCCAACACCACAACGCAATCCTCCCTGCATCATGATACGAAGGGGTTCTGATACCCTGCTCTTTGACTGCGGATAAGGTGCCCAGCAGCAGATGATGAGAGCGCGATGAGGATTTTTAGTCAATGCGATCTTTGTCACCCACTGGCATGCGGATCACTTCCTTGGCATATTTGGCC
>JAURZP010000035.1 GCA_030653335.1 Methanoregula sp.
GAAAGGTCATTTTTTCAAACTGAAAAATACTAAAATGTATTAATTAATCCTCCATCATATAAGATCAATAAAAGGTCAACATCAATGCCACATGATCTATTAATTAATCTCGATGATCTCCTCCATTGCCGATCTGTTGAACAGTCTCGGTTGGAATTCAAAGAGGGATGGGATGACAATATCAAAGATGCTGTAGTGAGGACTGTCTCTGCCTTTGCAAATGATCTTTACAATGTGAACGGCGGATACATCATACTAGGGATAAAAACAGACGATAAAGGAAACCCGATATTACCTCCTGAAGGGTTGGACAATTATGATCGTGACAAGATTCAACGGGAAATTGTTGGAGAATGCAAAGGTAAAATTTCCCCTGAATATATTCCGCTAGCCTATCCCGAGATATATCAGGATAAAACCATACTTGTGATATGGGCACCAGGTGGAGATAACCGACCATACGAAGCCCCCAAGAAAGGGGGTCATGGTGGCAAGGGTTATCACGTAAGAAGTGGTTCAGCAACAATTGAAGCAACCGGTGATCTCCAAAGACAGCTTATCGAACAAACCGCAAAAATTCCGTTCGATGACCGGAGAAGTTTAACCGGAAAAATTGAGAACATATCTCCGGTTCTCGTAAAAAAATTTTTAGAAGATGTCCGAAGTTACTATTCCCGCGATGTTATCTCAAATATTAACCAGATCTATCGGGATATGAAGATAGTTGTACCGGTAAACAGCCATGAAGTTCCAAAGAACGTTGCACTCTTATTTTTCAGTGAAGATCCCGGGGAATTTTTCAATGGGGCTCATATCGAAGTTGTGCAATTCGGTGATGATGACGGTGATTTAATCGAAGAAAAGGAATTTCGGGGTCCATTGAACCAGCAGATAAAATCGTGTTTAAATTATCTCAATTCCATGGGAGGCACATTACTCCAAAAAGTTCCGGGTCAAGCGGAAGTTGAAAAAACAGTACCTTACCCCTATGAAGCAATGGAAGAAGCACTGGTCAACGCTGTTTATCACAGGAGTTATGAATCAACACCCGAACCTGTCAAAGTGTATCTTTACCCGGACTGTATGGAAATTATCAGTTACCCGGGACCTGTTGCCGGAATCCAGTTAAAA
>JAURZP010000036.1 GCA_030653335.1 Methanoregula sp.
ATCGGGCCAACAGGAAAAAAAGCGGTCTCGTTATTACCCATACCGGCTACATTCTCGATTACCTTGACGCAGATAAAGGTCATGTGATGTGCGACGGGCAGATCAGGTGTCACGGAAATCCCCGTGAAATACTAAAGGAGATCAAACAGCGCGGATACAAGGAGTGTCTCGAATGCCGTCAAGCATAACAAATACGGAACTCTCAAAGGTTGACCAGGAGCGACTTGCCCAGTCAGGTATCGATCTCAGTATGACAAATCGGTGCGGCAGCTTCCTCCAGATGGATCAGGATGTTGTTCACGCGGAGTGCTCACAGGAGGGTATCGAAGTCCTCCCTTATGCCAAGGCTTTCGAGAAATATGAGTGGCTTAAAGAATATAACTGGATACTGGTCTCTCCGGATAAAGATGAGGTCACAAAATATGTTGCAGCACAAAAAGACCCCAAGGGTTACGTAATTATTGCCCACAAGGGTTCGAGCAATACCCTTCCCATTCAGGCATGTCTGTATCTCGGCAAAGACCAGATCCAGCATGTCCATAATATTATTATCGCAGAAGAAGGCGCCGAACTCCATATCATATCCGGCTGCACGAGCGGGGCACACGTGGGCAAAGGCGGTGCGCATTACGGTATCTCTGAATTCTATGTAAAAAAGAATGCAAAGATCAGCTTTACCATGATCCACAACTGGAGCGAAAATATCGAAGTCTACCCGAGAAGCGCTTCAGTAGTTGAAGAGAACGGGGTGTTCCTGTCAAACTATGTCTGCATGCAACCGGTAAAAAAGGTGCAGATGTATCCGACTGCAACACTCAAAGGGGCAAACTCAGTTGCCCGTTTCAGCAGCATCGTGATCGCTACTCCGGGATCACTGATGGATCTTGGGTCCCGTGCGATTCTTGAAGGAGTCGGTTCAAGCGCTGAACTGATCACGCGTGCCATCACAAAGGGGGGTACGATCATTTCACGGGGTCACATCAATGGAAAGACTGCCGGAACCCGTGGGCATCTCGAATGCAAGGGACTGATCCTGAAAGACGGGATCATATATGCAATTCCGGAGATTGAGGGATCGGTTGTGGGAACCGAGCTTTCCCACGAAGCAGCAGTGGGAAAACTCGCAAAAGATGAGATTGAATACCTCATGTCCCGGGGGCTCGATGAAGATGAAGCAACCGCGACCATTATCCGGGGTTTTTTGGACGTGAAGATTACGGGTCTTCCCGAAGCATTACAAAAGCAGATCGATGCCTCCATTGACGAGGCGGAGAAGTCCGGGTTCTAATCGGGTAAACATGTCTCCCTATCCACGAGCAGAAGAGCGGCGCAGGATGGTGGAACGCCAGATCGAAGCCCGGGGCATCTGCAACCCTCGCGTGCTTGCAGCAATGCGGGAGATTCCCCGCCACGTTTTTATCCCTCCACCCTATGATCAATCCGCGTATGATGACAACCCGCTTCCCATTGGGAACGGACAGACCATTTCCCAGCCCTACATTGTTGCGTTGATGACAGAACTCCTCTGCCCGGAACCTTCTGACAATGTACTTGAGATCGGAGCGGGAAGCGGGTACCAGGCAGCTGTTCTGTCACGACTCGTGAACAAGTTGACCACCATGGAACGGATACCGGCAGTCGCGACTCTTGCCCGAAATAATTTAACCTCATTAGGGATTCAGAATGTGGAAGTCATTGACGGTGATGGAACTCAAGGGTATCTGCAAAATGCCCCTTATGATGGAATTATGGTAACCGCAGCAACTCCTGAAATTCCAAAGGCGCTTACCGATCAGCTGTCAGAAGGAGGAAGGCTGGTAGCCCCGGTAGGTGGGCGTGATATTCAGGAACTGGTGACTCTTGAAAAACAGGGTGACCTGTTGATTCCTGAACACCATGGGGGCGTCCGGTTTGTCCCACTTATTGGTAAACATGGCTGGGAGAACTGATACTATGGAAATTTTTGATATAACACGACCACTGTCCGCTGAAACGCTGGTATATCCCGGGGATCTAAAACCGTCATTCACGCAACGGGATGGAGGAAAGTACCTGATCAGCGACCTGCACATGAGTTCGCACACGGGAACCCACATCGATGCTCCGGTGCACTACCTTAAATCCGGAGATACGATTGATGCCATCCCCCTCATCAACCTGATTGGCAGATGCCGGGTGGTGGATGTGAGCGGTGCGGGCAGTACCATCACGGCAGAACACTTAGACGGAAAGACTGACAATACCACCAGACTCCTGCTAAAAACGTCATTTTCAGGGCACAATAAGTTCATCGAGACCTACCCATCCCTCTCGTTTGATGCAGCATGCCTTATTACCGGTAAAGGGATTTGCTGTGTCGGGATTGACTCGCCCTCCATTGAATCCTATCATTGCGATGGAACGGTTCACCGGGAACTTCTCGGGAAAGGATGTATTATCATCGAGCTCCTCGACCTGTCAGCAGTGACTGAAGGGGATTATGATATGATCGCACTCCCATTGCGCCTTGAAGGACTGGATGGATCTCCGGCACGCGTTGTGCTAATAAAACCATAAAACGGAGGAATGCAATGGATATTCTCATTGACTCAGTTAATAAACTTGAAACGATCCTTGAACACAGTGGGTGTGAAGAGGTTGGCGTACTCCTTGACGTGAATCCGGATGTTGTGAACTGCCAGTTCGACCGGGGTGCATGCATGACGGCATCATTTGGGGGAAGGAGTGCAGAGTTTGTTACCAGTGATCCAATCCGGGCGCAGACAAAAATCTCATTTATGTTCGGTGTTCCCCTTGATACCCCGGCAGTCAGGAGCGCTGCCTGTGCAATGATCAATGTAGCGACAGGTTTTTTCTGCCTATCGCGTGTTCTTCATGCATGCCCAAGTTCCCGGCATTCAGATTGTATGAGAGAACTCGGCACGGTGATTCAGGGAAAGAAAATACTCTGCATGAGAAGCATCCCAAAAATCGAAGATACATTTCGCACGTATATTGTCACCAATCCCAGGGATGCAGATCTGATTCTTATCAATGCTGAGGGCATTATTGATGCCGGGGTGGGAGACCTGATAGCAGAATTCAAAGATACTAAACAGATTATCTGTCTCGGCCCTTCAACTGCCGGGGTTGCCCGGCTCCAGCAGCTCGAACACTGGTGTCCGTATGGAACGGGCGTGTAAACACTGCACGCGAATGAATTAGTGACCCGCTATCGAACAAAAAAGGAAGAGTAAAACTCTTGTTACCAGCATCCCAATAATTTCTCATGCTTTTTGGGTCATCGGGGATACGCAGAAAATTTGACCAGACATTGGTTGATACCGCACTAAAAGTCGGGTCTGTACTGGCCGCTCACTCTTCAGATTGTATTATCGGAATGGACACCCGCACAACAAGCCCCCTGCTTGCGCATCTGGTTGTAGCAGGCATAATGGGAAATGGTGGAACCGCACATGTTGCCGGCATTGTCCCCACTCCCACGGTTGCATTCAACACCCGCACCGCAAAAGCCGGCTGCATGATCACCGCATCCCATAACCCGGAAGAATACAATGGCCTGAAACTCTTCAATCCCGATGGTTCATCCTTCACCCTTGCACAACAGGCAGAGATGGAGACACTCCTGCAAACCCCACACTGGGCCGACTGGCAGCACCAGGGAACCTTGCAGACTTTTGATGCCATAACCCCGCATAAAAACACAATTCTCGATATGATCGACATCAAACCGGATCTCTCCGTTGTTGTTGATTGCGGTAACGGTGCAGGTTGCACACTTACCCCATCACTTCTTGCAGATGCTGGTGCAAAAACCACCTGTATCAATTGCGATACTTCCGGTCATTTCGCCCGACCTTCTGAGCCGCTCAAAGAACATCTCGTTTACATTGGTGAAATGGTTAAAAAAACTCAATCTGCCTGTGCGGTTGTTCACGACGGGGATGCTGACCGAATGATGGCATTTGATAATTGTGGAAGATATATTGACGGGGATCACCTGCTCATGCTCTTTACTCACTATCTTGATGCAAAAAAGGTTGTCACAACAATTGATGCCTCAATGATTATCGAGGGTATAGCGGAGGTCAGGCGTACTCCTGTAGGGGACTCTTATGTATCTGAAGAGCTCCTGAAGTGGGGGGATTTCGGGGGGGAACCATCTGGCGCATGGATCTTCCCAAAGATTTCACTATGTCCCGATGGCCCATACGCTGCAGCACTCTTCTGCGAAATAGCATCCGAATGGGATGTTGCTTCCGAACTCGATGCAATGCCAACCTACCCGGTACTTAGGGAATCGTTCGTGTATGAAAATGCACGAGAGATTGTTTCATCGCTTGGTGCATCAAGCCCGACAGATGGTATCCGGGTTGCCGATGAGAATGGATGGTACCTGATCCGGGCAAGTGGCACTGAACCGAAGATACGAATCACTGCCGAAGGAAAAACCCTTGTGAAAGCAAAGGAGATGCTTTCAATGGGACGTAACAGGATTCAACAGGGGAAAACTGCTTAAATGTTGTAAGAGGAGCTGTACGTATGGAATGTGTCGTGCTCGCCGCAGGGGAGGGGAAGCGGATGCGTCCTCTCACAGCGAAGCGCCCTAAGGTGATGCTCCCGCTCGCGAACCGCCCGATGATGGAGCACCTGGTTCTTGCAGCTCGTGATGCAGGAATCGCGGATTTTGTTTTTGTTGTCGGGTATGGAGAACGGGAGATCCGGAAATATTTTGGTAACGGGTCAGAATGGGGGATCCATATTTCCTATGCTGCACAACGACTCCAGTATGGGACTGCGGATGCGGTTCGATCAGCCCGGGATCTTGTTACGGGACCATTTCTTCTCATGAACGGCGATATGATCCTGAAAACCGGTGATATCGCAAACCTGTGCAACCAGCCGGCCCCTTGTATGGGTATCAGCACAACCGATCATCCCGGGGATTACGGTGTGGTTTTAGAAGAAGAGGGTTTTGTAACTTCCCTTGAAGAGAAATCAAAACAGCCCAAATCCAACCTGATCAATGCCGGGGCATATCTTTTCACTCAGGAGATTTTCGATCTCATCGATCAGGTGCACCCATCTCCAAGAGGTGAACTGGAACTCACTGATGCCCTTGCCGGGTTAATTGCGGAAAAGATGTTGAAAGCCTATCACCTGTCCTACTGGCTGGACGTAGGGCACCCGTGGGATATGCTTGATGCCAATACTACCTTAATGGGATCTCTTGATGCGAAAAATGCCGGCACGGTTGAAGAGGGCGTATTCCTTCAGGGCTCAGTGGATATCGGAAAAGGAAGCGTAATAAAATCGGGAACGTATATTGAAGGGCCCTGTGTTATAGGGAAAAATTGCCGTATCGGACCTCACGCATATATCCGCGGGGCTTCAAGTATTGGCGATGATTGCCATATCGGGCATTGCTCTGAGATCAAAAATTCAATTATTATGAATGGAACAAAAATTCCCCATTTCAACTATATCGGGGATTCCGTTATTGGAACCGGGTGTAACTTTGGTGCAGGAACCAAACTTGCAAACCTCCGGCATGATCATCAGAACGTCAAAGTGTGCGGCAAAGATACACGAAGGAAAAAATTTGGGGCTGTCATTGGAGATGATGTTTCATTTGGAATCAATTGTTCCATCAACGTTGGCTCGATGATTGGGAGCGGGGCACAGTTTGCGCCCAATTCCTCGATTGAGGGATGTATCGGGGATAAAGCAACAATCCGTTAGGTGAGAAGATGCAGGCAGTCATTTTAGCAGCAGGAGAGGGAAAACGGGTGCGCCCGCTCACAAGGGGCCGACCCAAAGCAATGATCCCGGTAGCGAACCGGCCAATCATCGAATATGTGATTGAAGCACTATTGAAAAATGGTATACGAGATATTGTAGTTGTTGTCGGGTACAGAAAAGAGCAGGTAACCCGTTTTTTAAACCAGCTCGATATCCCCATAGAAGTGGTGGTTCAGACCAAGCAACTGGGCACTGCACATGCTCTTTTATGTGCGGAGTCCAAAATTTTTGGGGATTTTCTCGTCCTGCCTGGGGATAATTACATTGACCCCCAATCAATTGCACATATCAAAGATATTCCCAATGCGATGCTGGTAAAAGAACATCCCAATCCCTCAAATTTCGGGGTTGTGATGTTGGAAGACGGTTGTGTATCGCAGATTATAGAAAAACCGGAGCATGCCCCAAGCTTCATTGTGAGTACCGGCATTTATTCCTTAAAAAAGGATTTCTTCTCCAAAATTCACGGAAATGATATCACTGATGCAATTTCCTTACTGATCGATGAAGGGGAGCAAATCCGGGCAATCCCCGCTGATGACTGGCAGGATGCAATCTTTGCATGGGATCTCCTCAAGATGAACCGTCGCCTTTTGAGCAACCTCTCCCCCACCCGGGAGGGAACTGTAAGCCGGCAGACCATCATTCAGGGAGCTGTAAGGATCGGGAAGGGCACATCAATAGGTCCCAACACCGTCATCGCCGGGCCGGTTATTATAGGAAATGATTGCACCATAGGTCCAAACTGCTGCATACTGCCCAACACAAGCATCGGTTCACGGGTCACGATTGAACCATTCACCTCCATTGGAAATACCTTAATCATGGATGATTCCATGATTGGATCACATTCCCTGATCAAGGATACTGTGCTGGGGGAGCGGTGTAATCTTGCGGATCACACCTCTGCAAGCCCTGCAAATGGTCTTCTGGAGATTGAAGGTTGTGTGACACGATCGGAATTCGGAGCAATCTTTGGAGATGGTGTAAAAGCTGGATCGTTTTCCCTCTTTCACAACAGCATTATCGGAAACAATGTAACAATTGAGGAACAGGGCTGTCTGAAATCCCGGAATATCCCGGACGGCTCTGCGGTGATGTAACGTGTGCGGTATTGTCGGGTATGTCGGCAGGAGAGAGGCGGCACCACTGATCGTTGAAGGATTAAAAAAACTCGAATACCGGGGATACGATTCATTCGGAGTGGCAACGATCGGAAAGTCCCTTGAATTGGATAAACACAAGGGAAGAATATCTGAAAATGCCCGATCGGCTATACGGTTAAAAGGAAAGATCGGCATAGGTCACACGCGATGGGCAACCCATGGTATCCCGAATGATGCAAACGCACATCCCCATCTGGACTGTTCAGGAACGATCGCCGTTGTCCACAACGGGATCATTGAAAATTATGCAGAATTAAAAAGACAACTCAAAGCCAGTGGGCATACGTTTAGTTCGGACACGGATACTGAAGTTGTTGTTCACCTGATAGAAGAGGAATATGGAAAGAAAAAAGACCTACTCCTTGCAGTCCAGGCAGTTGTCCCGAAACTTGAAGGATCCTATGCACTGCTCGTCATAGCTGATAAGGAAGACCGGATGATCGTGGCACGAAACGCAAGTCCGCTTGTGATTGGCATTGGTGACGGGGAAATATTTGCTGCATCGGATATGACACCCATACTCGAACACACTGAACGCGCTATGTTTCTTGAGGATGGGGATGTTGCCGCCATAAGCCGGGGGGAGGTGACGATATTTAACAAGGGTACGGTTGTAAAACGGCCGCTGGAACTCATAGACTGGTCACTTGAAGATGTTAAAAAAGGCGGGTTTGCGCATTATATGCTCAAAGAGATCTACGAGCAGCCACAGGCATTCTATAATACCATCCGTGCAGTAAATCCAGAAACCGTTTCGGAGTTTGTCCGCCATCCCACATCCATCACCGTTGTGGCTTGTGGCTCCTCATATCACGCAGGTCTCATATTCAAGTATCTCCTTGAGGAATCCTGCAGGGTCCCGGTCCGGCTTGAGTTTGCATCAGAGTTCAAATATTATCTCCCCCCGATCGAAGGGCTTGTTATTGGTATCACCCAGTCAGGAGAGACTGCCGATACACTCACTGCGCTTAAACAGGCAAAGACACACAACTGCAAAACCCTTGCAATCACAAATATTTTAGGAAGTAGTGTAAGCCGGCTTGCTGATACAACCATATTCATGCGGGCAGGTCCTGAGATCAGCGTAGCTGCAACAAAATCATTTATCGCTCAGCTGGCTGTGCTGATGCAGATCGTCAACAATATTTCCGGCACGAAGTGCAATGATATGCTCCTGCATGCCCACCAGGCAATTGAGGAGATTCTGCTGATCGATCTTACCGATGCCGTCACAGTATGCACATCTGCTAAAGACATTTTTTATGTGGGTCGCGGTCCGTTCTATGCAGTTGCACTTGAAGGAGCGCTGAAGATGAAGGAGATCTCGTACATCCATGCCGAGGGATATGCCGCAGGTGAACTCAAACACGGCCCGTTTGCCCTGCTCTCGTCAG
>JAURZP010000047.1 GCA_030653335.1 Methanoregula sp.
GCTGGAGAAGGTGTTTTACAACCTCATTGATAATGCCCTGCGGTACGGGGGAGCGCAGATGACCTACATCCGGGTTACGAACCGTCAAGACAACGGGATGCTGGTCATCGCCATGGAAGACGACGGTAATGGCATCAGTGCAGACGATAAAAAGCAGTTATTCACCAAATGATTCGGGAAAAACACCGGCCTTGGTCTCTTCCTCTCCCGCGAGATCTTGTCAATTACCGGCATCACGATCACCGAGACCGGAGAGCCGGGCAAGGGAGCCCGGTTCGAGATGATGGTGCCGAAAGGCGGGTACCGGTTCCCGGATATGAAATAAGGACCCCCTTTTTTGACCAATCCGGAAAAAAACGACCCTCATATTCGCATTCCGGCAGGATTTCCGGGGTCCGGATGGAGAAAACTAAGTGGCAAAAACTGCCGCGATTTATTGACCTTTGGTTGGCTTTAGGAGGGATGCAATTCAGCCATATTTTGGTAAACGGGGGGAGAAATGGGGGTATTTTTCACATGCACCGAAACGGACCGTTTTACGAGGTTTTCCGGATAGGGATGTGGCAAACGGAGCCTGAATTGGGCGTATTTTCCCTCAGGGTTCATACCTTTTGATAAAAAAGGGTCTTCGACGAAGGGCAAATGAGGGGGGCATCTCAACCCCCCCGTAATCAACCCGACTACCTGCTGATCGGTCACCGGGTTCATCACCCGGGTCAGCACGAGGCCGGCCAGATCCCATCCGGTATATTTTCATCCGTTTCACAGCATCGTTGCGCTAATCCGTGAGCTGCAAATCTTTAAATACACCTTTGATAGATATGCACATGCTCTGCCCGGATATGACCGTTCAAGTCCGCACAAATTACAAAGAGATCTTCCATATTCTATCCCGATATATCCATCATATCAGGGAAGTTCCAGCAAGAGGCTGTAACATATCATGGTCTCAAAAAGTAAAACGAAGTCAAAGAAACCGGTCCACAATACCATCGAACCTACCCGTGCAGATACGATCGCACCGTCAGACATTCCCGCAGAAAAATCTGTTGAACACCTGATTCAGGAACTTAAAAGTCCCAACGAAATTATCCGTTCTGCCGCAGCCGGGGCACTTGGGCACAGTAAATCGGAAAAAGCGGTTGAACCACTTATTCTGGCCCTGAAAGATCAGCATGTCTATGTCCGGCATGGGGCTGCATGGGCGCTCGGGGAGATAAAATCAGAAAACGCAACCGACGCACTCAGGTTGGCATTGAATGATGAGGATGAAATAACGCGGGGGAAAGCAGCCGAGGCATTAGGGAAAATTCAGGGGAACTGACGAATTCTGATAGAATAGTGACGGATGCCCGGTTTTATTTAAAA
>JAURZP010000048.1 GCA_030653335.1 Methanoregula sp.
CAAGAAGAAATACAAAAGGAAACGCAGGAAGAACGAGCAGCGCATAACGTCTGTTTCGGGTTTGAAGTGCACCAGCCGTTCCGGCTCAACCGGCACTTCTCTCCCGACCCCAAGGTCAAGAAGAATGATCTTCCTGCGCTCTATTTTGACGAACTGAACAAAGAAGTGTTAGAGCGGGTATCGGAGAAATGTTATGTACCTGCCACATTAAAAATCCTGGAAAAATTAGACGAAGGATTCCGCTGTGCATTCTCATTTTCCGGAACATTGATCGAGCAGATGGAGAAGTGGCAGCCGGATGTCCTGTCCCTCTTCGATGCAGTCTCCCGGCATAAAAATACCGAGCTGATCGGGCAGACCTATTACCACAGCATTGCCGGCTGTTTTGGCGACAAATCGGAGTTCATCGAGCAGGCAAAAATGCATACAAACCTGATGTATGACCTCTTTAAAACCCGTCCCACGGTCTTTGAAAATACCGAGTTCACGTTCAATAACCAGATCGCCACGCTGGTAAAAGAGATGGGCTATACCGGCATCTTCACCGAGGGCGTAGATCGAATTCTCGGATGGCGCAGCCCGCACCATATCTACACCTGTAATGACCTGCCCGTTCTCCTGCGCGATGTCCAGCTCTCCGATGACATCGCGTTCCGGTTTGCCAACCGGGGCTGGGACAAGTACCCGTTGACAGCAGATACATATGCAGGCTGGTTGTCCGGCACCCAGGGAGATGTCACCAATATCTTTTTGGATTACGAGACGTTTGGGGAGCATTTCTGGGAAGATACCGGGATCTTTAATTTCCTTTCCCACCTGCCCGGTGAGCTGAAGAACTGTGGTGTAAAAACGGTCCTGCCCACCGAGGTCCTGCTGAAGTATCCACCGGTCGGTACGATCGATGTCCACGATACCATCTCGTGGGCAGATATCGAAAAGGATGCTTCGGCATGGATGGGCAACGAGCGGCAGCATACGGCCTATTCGGCGGTCCAGAAGGCAGCAGCCTTTGCAAAGGACAAGTCGATATGGCGGTATCTCCAGACAAGTGATCACTTCTATTATATGGCCTCCAAGTACGGCACCTGTGGGGAGGTGCATAACTACTTCAGCCATCATGAGGCCGATGATGCGTTCAGGACGTATATGGCGATCCTTGCCGATTTTGAAAGACGCAATATCAGGGTGATGAAGAACCGCGGATCGGCAAAGACGCTGCGGACGCTGAGTCCTGACGAAGCATTCCACTTTACCTCTCCTGGCGGGTATGTCGGGTACGCAGCGTACAGCCTTGACCAGTTCTGTGACCTGTTACGGGTGGTGCCAGGCGATTCGATTGCATTTCACCAGGGGCGGGGGGATATTGCCAACTGGATCATGCATACGCTGGACGATAAAAGACTGGCTGAAAACATCAGGGAATGCACAGACCGGCAGGCACTGTTGAAGATGATCAATGAGCGGCGGGAGTTGTTATGGAGTCACTTAACGTAGCATTCTTCTGCTGGGAATCGATGTATGCCGAGCGGGTAGGCGGCCTTGCCAGCGCGGCGACCAATCTCGCAGAGACCCTGGCAAAGAATCACGAAGTACACTACTTCACCCGGGGGTGGATGCCGGACCAGGAGATCAACGGGGTCAGGTACCACTACTGCCAGCCTCAGGGCAGCAATACGGTGCAATACTGTGAGGACATGAGTAACCAGATGGTGGAGCAGTTCCACGAATGCGACAAGAAGGGAAAATTTGACATCCTTCACTTCCATGACTGGCACCCGATCCCGGCGCTCCACCAGCTGCAGGACTGGGATACCATCCTCACGTTCCATTCCACGGAATACGGCCGGAACGGCAACCAGTTCGGTGAGTGGTGGGAGTACAGGGAAGTCTCGGGCAAGGAGTGGTATGGCGGGCTTATCGCAAAGAGGGTGACTGCTGTTTCCACAGTTATGAAAAACGAGGTCATGCAGCTCTATAACGTGCCCGACTGGAAGTGCGATGTGGTTCCCAATGGCATTGTGCCACGCCAGTACCGGTCCAATCTCGATCCCGGTGACGTGAAACGGGCGTACGGGATTCACCCGTTTGCCCCGCTGATCCTGTTCATCGGGCGGCTGGTCTACCAGAAAGGTCCGGACCTGTTCATCGATGCGATCCGGAAGGTATGCCAGCATCGCTGGGATGCGAAGGTGATTGTTGCCGGCGATGGGGGGATGCGACAGTCTCTACAGGAGCGGGCATGGGACCTGCCGGTGAATTTTGTCGGCTATATTCCGGATTCGGAGTATATCCGTCTCCTGAATGCGTGCGACCTCGTGGTGATCCCCAGCCGGAACGAGCCGTTCGGCCTTGTGCTTCTCGAAGCGTGGAGTGCGTTAAAACCCGTTGTTGCCTGTGATGTCGGTGGCCTCTCTGAGAACATCGACTCGTTTGTCAACGGCATAAAAGTGCAGCCGGAATCTGAATCGCTCGCATGGGGGATCAGCAGCATAATCGATGATCCCGTGAATGCGGAAGTTCTTGGGCGCCGGGGATGCTCGAAGGTCGACCGGCAGTTTCTCTGGGACCCGATAGCGAACCGGATGGCGGATACTTACTCGCGGGTGGGCGGGTAAACCTTAAGGATCCTGCACCAGTATTGTGGTTGAACACACACCTGACGATGTGGCTTTCGTCCAGAATTAAAGGAGGAAAATGTATGTGGAGAAGACGTGGGTCAATCTTTGATGAGCTTGAAGACATGCGGGCATATATGGATTCAATGTTCCTCCAGATGGGGGAACCGGGCCGTGTGCCACTTTTGCCCAGCGGTGAGAAGGGGGATCTGGCCGTGATCCCCAGGAGCCATATGCGGGTCGATGTCACCGAGCACGATGATAAGGTCATAGTGACTGCGGACATGATTCCCGGTATCGAAAAAAAAGATATTACGGTTGACCTGATCAACCCGCAGGCGCTCCGGATATCATGCGAGCGCAATCTGGAGAAGAAGGTGGAGAAGGAGGGCTATTACCTGCATGAGCGCCGGTTTGGCTCGATGAGCCGGGACATCCCGCTGCCCAAGGCAGTCACCGAAAAGGGAGTGACTGCGACGTTTAAAAACAGTGTGCTGGAGGTACAGCTGAAAAAACTGGTAAAGGAGGTCAGGACACAGATCACTATTGAATGATTTTTTTTTATTTGGAAATTTTTGAAATCTGCTGACATTATATCAGACAAATGGAAATTAAATCTGGTGTGTAAAATTTTCATTGCCACAGTGCGAAGCCTTTTGGTTTAATGCAGATTTTTTTTGGAATAGGGGCTTTTTGCGATCCGGCTCTCCGTCCATTTTCGCTTTTATAAAAATGATCATACCCAATTAATAAAACGTATACATAGGGCAATCGCTATTTAGGAAAATACACTGTATTGATAAAAAAATAAAAAAATCATGAGATATTTTCTGTGCTGTAGCCTTTTAAGGAGAGCAACTCTTTTACCCGGTCACGGTGGTTTCCCTGGAGTTCGATGGAGTTTCCCTTGACCGTTCCACCGCAGGCCAGTTTTCCTTTCATGTATTTTGAAAGTTCTTCAAGATCGATATCAGTTGGATCAAGGCCTTCTATTACGGTCACTTCTTTTCCATAGCGCCGTTTGTTCACTTTGACATTGATCCTTTGCTGTTCTTTTGCTACCTCTTCACAGATACAGAGTTCTTTAGGTAGTCCACACGTCGGGCAAATCCCACCAATCATTACATGTATTCTTAAGGTTAAGGTTATTTATTACTTGGCATTGCCAGAAGGTTTTCCCCCGTAATTCCCTGAATTTTAATGATTTTATCTCGCTTTTAACCGCAATAAACCGGGAAACATCCTCTGTTTTTATGACTTTGCAGGAATAAGTACAGATAAGAATATGTCATTGTTTGTGATGGGATCGGCGTCCCATGTGGGAAAGAGCATAACTGTTGCAGCGATCTGCCGCTGTCTGGTGAGGCGTGGGTTTACTGTCGCCCCTTTCAAATCGCAGAACATGAGCCTCAACTCGTACGTGACTCCAGATGGTGGCGAGATTGGTATGGCCCAGGCAATGCAGGCAATTGCTGCACGACTGTCCCCTCATACGGATATGAACCCGATCCTTCTCAAACCAAAAGGTGACTGCATCTCACAGGTGGTACTCAATGGTCGTCCTTACAAGGATGTTCCGATTGTCGAGTATTACAAAGAGACACCGGAACTTCTGAAAAAAGCACTTGAATCCTATGAGCGTTTGAAATCCACATACGGAGAAGTTGTTGTCGAAGGAGCCGGTGGAGCTGCCGAACTCAATCTCTATGACCGGGATATTGCAAATACCCTGCTTGCAAAAAACCTTATGATCCCAATCATTCTTGTTGCCGATATTGAGAGGGGTGGAGTATTTGCCCAGATCTATGGGACACTCCATCTCCTGCCAAAAGAACTAAAACCGCTGGTAAAAGGCATTATTGTCAACAAATTCCGCGGAGACATCACCATCTTTGAGCCCGGTGTGAAGATGATTGAGGAATTGACCGGAGTACCGGTGCTCGGGGTTGTTCCGTACTTTAACCTGCCCCTGCCAAGCGAGGACTCACTCTCGATTGGCGATAAGAAACCCGGGCAAAAGGGTGTACGGATTGCCGTGATACGACTTCTTCGCATCTCCAACTTCACCGATTTTGAGTTGCTTGAACAGCATGCAGCAGTCGATTATGTAGCGCCTGGTACATCGCTTGCCGGGTACGATTGTATTATCATCCCCGGCACGAAGAACACGATTGAAGATCTTGCCGTCCTTTTTAAGACCGGTACTGATCGCGAGATCAAAAAAGCCCGGAAACAGGGTGTTCCGGTGATTGGGATATGCGGGGGATACCAGATGCTGGGCCGTAAGCTCATCGATGACGGGTTTGAGTCAACAGCTGGCACGTATGAAGGTCTCGGACTGCTTGACGGGATCACGCGCTTTACTTCCTATGAAAAGACAACAACGCAGGTTATCCGAACTGCCTGTGCGGTGCCCCCGATCCTTTCAGCCATGGGAGAGGTGACAGGTTACGAGATCCATATGGGAATGACCGATCCCGGCAGCGATACGGAAGCATTGCACGGGGATGGCCGGGTGAGTAAAGACGGTCTTGTCTTTGGCACTTACCTGCACGGGCTGTTCCAGAACCCTTCTGCGGCAAATGCGCTCCTTACGTTTCTTTATAAAAAGAAGAAAATGCCGTTTGAGCCCATACCGCTCTCCAGTGAAGATCCCTATGAGGTGCTGGCCGGCCTGTTCGAAGAGCATGTTGATATGGATGCGGTTGTAGCTTTGTTGACAGGATAATTTCTGGCGGGATTGAGACATTTCCGGTGAACCATGCCAGCCACTGCTTAAAAAAAATGACAGCTGGTTTTCCGGCTTTTGTGCAAAATCAACTGATGATATTGGTGATGCTGTGAAATCCCCCGCCCTGCCGGTCAGCACATTTCACTGCTTCAGCCTTGGTATAATCAACTTTTTCTGTTACCCTGCATTTTGTACAGTACGCGAGCGCCGGGGATGTTATAAACCTGTTCTGCACTTTGAACTCCCGGCTGTGCACACAGAACCCGCAGTTCTCCACGGGCTCTTTTTTGTCGACAAGACACTGTACTTTTCCTTTTATCACCGGAATAATCCGGTTATCTCCGTCAGTCACGCTCCCGTTTCTCCCAATTTTGTTTTTATTTATCTGTTGTCAATATGAGTGAACTTACTGTTAAAAATGCCGTGTTCAACACTACCCTTAAAACACTCAAGCGCCAAAAATGTGCTATGAAGGTGTGTATTATGTGCGGAGGGGAAGGCACCCGGCTCCGCCCGCTCACGTTTGAACGGCCAAAACCCTGTATTCCGATTGTTAACCGACCGTCAATTCATCATCTTGTCTCACACCTGTCGAACATGGGCTTTAGAGAAGTGGTGCTCACCCTTGGCTACATGGGTACCGCAATCGAAGAAGCGCTCGGTGACGGCTCTCTCTTTGGTGTTGAGATCACCTATGTCCACGAGGAGTCCAAGCTGGGAACAGCCGGGAGTGTAAAAAACGCCCAGAAGCATCTCGATGGTCAGGATTTCTTAGTTGTCGGTGGCGATCATGTCACGGATTTGAACGTGCTTGAGTTTTACCGCTCGCACCAGAAACAGAAGGCCACAACATCGATTGGCCTGATCTCGATTGACGACCCGGGTGAGTACGGTATTGCCGAGATTGATGTGAGCTATGAGATAAAACGGTTTAAGGAAAAACCAGCGCCCGGAGAGATCTTCTCAAACCTTGCCAGTACCGGTATGTACGTGTGCAGCCCGGAGGTTTTTGATCATATCCCTTCAGGAACCCGGTATGATTTTGCCAGAGACCTCTTTCCCACACTGATGGATGAGGGATATGTGATCAAAGGCTGGCTTGCGCGCGGAAACTGGACGGATGTGGGAAGCCCGCACTCGCTCCGGCAGGCCGAGCGCTGGAAACTGCAGGATCTCACGTTCAGTGATATTATCGGAAACCTCTCAATGCACGGCGCACAGGTGCAGGGTCCTGTTCAGCTTGGGGATTCGATCACGCTGGGTATGAACACCAAGGTGATTGGTCCTGTCTCGATCGGCCCGGGTACAACTATTGGAGATAATGTGCTGATTGGCCCGTATACCAGCATCGGGGACAAGTGTATCATCCGGAATAATTCCAGGATCTTCTCATCCTCACTATACAATCGTGTCATTGTCGGGGCAAACAGCACCATATCAGGAAGTATCATTGATAATGACACGCACATCGGGGAACACTGCAGCATTGAAAACGACACTGTGATCGGTCCCCGCGTAGTGCTGCGGGATCACATCGTTGTCCATTCCAAGACCCGCCTCTGGCCTGAGGTAGTTATCCCTGATGGGATGATTGTAAAAGAGCATGTGCTCAATGACAAGTATGACCTGCGGTATGACGGGTCATAAGGAAAAACCGATACGGACCTGCCAGATTCTGGCAGGAAAAAGTGCCCCTTTTTTTAATGGGCTGCCTTTTTTTTTAAAAGATTACACTCTCTTTACCAGCCGGTGGGTAATTGCAACTAACGGGTGGCGGGCGTAATCGAGCACCTGCACATCGTTAAGCGTCTTTAAGTTCATTGCATGTGCAGTCCGTTCCATACCCAGTTCCATATCCTCTTTAATCTCGATGATATATGCATCCAGAGCTGTAATCCCCATCCGTTTTGCTGCAATCGCCCGGTGATGACCGTCTACAAGTATGATCTTTCCCGGGCGCCTGACCACAATAATGGGCTCGGCTAAACCTTTTTGGATCTCATAGATCCTTCCTTCCAGTTCATCTTCATAGATTTTTGACTGGGTGGGAAGCAGATCACAAACCGGTACAGTTCCCCTGTCAAGCGATGGATCCACTCCATAGAGTTTTTTCAATGTGGTCATAAAATTAAAGACTTTTTCCGGAGATACATGCTCAATTTGTGATCGTATCACATCAGAGTTCGAGATGATACCCAGCAAATGGTTCTTCTCATCAACAACGGGCAGCTTCTGGATGCCGGACCTGAATATCACCCTCGCGGCATCATTGATGTCCATCTCCGGGTCAGCCACAATCAGGTTATCTGTCATGACCTCTTCAACCTTGGCCGAAGGCTGGATAAAGAGGAGATCGCGGGCTGCGATATATCCCACAACCACGTCTCCGTCCATTACCGGAAACCCGTCATGATGGGTTTTTTCTATCTTGTCAATGACATCTTTTGCTGTGCTGTGAATATCAACGCTGACAACATCGTAGGTCATATAGTTCTTGACCTTTTTTTTGTCCATCACTACAGGTTCTGGCGAGAGAGTATAAAAAAGACACCGGATAATGGTGGGGGAAAATGTGTTATTTAATATTTGTATCCGGGATACTGTAAGCCAGTTAAAACCTGCGCAATAGTTTATGACGCTTTGATTCTGATTTAATAGGGAGGATTGTAAAACAATGGGCGAAAAGAAACAGAAAGAAAAATCAGTAGCACAGTGGAAAAAGATCGTTGTGGTCGGCGCCTGTGTACTTTTTGTTGTACTTATGATAGTATCAGGTATGGGATCTGGCTGGATCAGCGCTTTTACGGTTACAAAGCCAGGGGATGTAGCAGTGCTCGATTACACCCTTTACGATGCGGCGGGAAATCCGATCGTCACTACTGACCAGACGCTCTTTACACAGATCGCGTCACAGGGAAAATTTGTGCTTTTTTCAAAGCAGATCACAGTCACCACCAACCAGTCGATGGCACACACGCTCTATCCGGTGCAGGTGTACTCAACCAGTTCCGGCTGGGCCAACCAGTTTGCTCTTTTCAAACCTGAATATGAAGCCATGAGTTCTGGCCTTGTCGGAATGAAAGTAAACGAGCAGAAACGGATTGCCATTCCATCTTCAGGGTCCATGACCCAGCTCTGGTCACCGGAACTGCTCATGCGCAATGGCGTGAACTTAAGTGACCTCAATGTCGGAGATATCATCCCCATGGGTGTTGGGGACAATCCTGAAGAAATGGCCTCTAACAAGTCCACCCTGACATATATGCGGATAGGGGAGGTATCCAGTAAAACAGCGGAAGGAGCAGTTGTTGATTTCGGGTACCCGTCTGCTGATATCCGTGTCGTATCGATTAACAAAAACAACTGATTCATACCCATACTCTTTTTATTGTTCCTGTCCATTCATGTTCATGGCAGTGCGTGTGATCTGTTTTTACCAGCCGGGGTGCATGGGCTGCATGGAGCAGACCCCGATCAACCGGGAAGTGGAAAGAAAGCTCTCTCTTAAAATCGAAGAGATCGATGCAGTGAAACATCCGCAGTTGATCCAACAATACGGGTTAAAAGTGACACCTACGATCGTTATCCTGAACAATGATGTGGTCCTGGAACGGTTGGAAGGAGTTGTGCATCCAGAGCCGCTCGAAGCCGCCCTGAAAAAATATCAGTAAAAAAATCTCTACAAAAAAGATTACGATCTGACGCCGTAGATGCGCTTGATCCGGTGAGCAACGGTCTTCCAGCCTTCTTTTCGCATCAGTGGCCCGTCGCGGAGTTTGAGGTGCGAGATCTGGAACCTTTTTCCGGAGACCACATACTTTTCTCCAACAACAAACTCCTGTTCGCCATCGCATGGCATGTATACCGGAATCGTCTTCCTGCCATCGTGGATGGAGATCTTGACTACCACCTGTTCGATCGCCCGGGTCCAGAGTGTCAGGATATCCTTACCCTTTGCCCGTTGCACCCGCTTGTCGCCTGCCAATTCAATGGAGGCAACCTGCACTCCGAACGCGTCATCCCCGCTTTCGGCAACAAGGTGATCTTCAACGCTACACTCATCATCTTCAGCAAGCTCAATGGCGCCGACAATTGACGTCCCTTCACGGGAGATGATCGTCTTGATGAGCAGGGACTGCGGCTCACGCTCTTTTGGGATCCTCTGGTGGTGACCGCAGGTAGTACACCGGACCAGCTGATCGCGGGATTCGGCTACTACTTCGTGTTCGGTCTCATCCCCGCATTCCGGGCAATGGGCGGTAATAAACATTGAATATAATAGAAACCCTCACATGATAAAGCATGGAGGCGCAGGAAATTATCCGGTGCCGGGGCCACCCGCTGGTTTCCGGCACTCACCCGACAACCTTTGAAGTGACTGCAGAGCCGCACCTGACGTGCACAGGCAACTGCATCATCGGGATTGCCGCAGACAAAGGCTGTGCCGGGCTCTCTTTAGAATTCAGACAAGTGCTCGCACACGATGATGCGCGCCTGCTGACCCGGCTCGTATGCGGGGAGGTGGAAGTGGAGATCCATTCACAGGGTTCGTTGCAGTTTACG